>JAGGSW010000033.1 GCA_021158895.1 Candidatus Odinarchaeota archaeon
GTTTAAAAATCGTATTTGTTACGTATCCAACTGTCTAGCAAATTATGATTTTTTTACTTGCAAGTTGTTGACAGAAAGTTTAATAAGGGAAAGCTAAGAGGATAGGTTTGGTGATAGATTATGCCTGGTTCACATGGCTCGTTAAGTAAGGCTGGAAAGGTTAGAAATCAGACTCCGAAAGTGGAGGCTAAACCTAGGAGAAGTCCTGTTCCACGTGTGAGAAATAGAAAGAACTATATTAAGTATGTAATTCTTAAAAAGTCTAGTGGACAAGCTATTTGACATTTCTATTTGACTTTGTTGTTTGTTTACTTTTTTCTCATAGAAATACTCATATTTTATTCTGGCTTGTTAGTTTTGTAGAAGAAGCCAGAATTTGAATATAATAAGGTACTATAGAGTGATTTTAATTAAAGCGTAGTTCGATGTGAGGGATATTGTTGGAAGTTGTTTATAAGGAAATTGTCGAGGAAATTTTGAGCCGTGAAGTTCTAACGGAAGAAGAAGTTAATCGTATTAAAGCTTTAGTTTGTAAAAGGTATGGTTTAGATAGGATGCCTAGTAATTCTGAGATTTTAAATTTTGTTTCTCCCGATTTAAGGGAAAAGTTTCTGAGAATTTTGAAGAAGAAGCCTGTTCGTACAATTTCCGGTATTGCTGTAGTTGCTGTTATGGCTAAACCTTATCCGTGTCCTCATGGCCGTTGTATTTATTGTCCCGGCGGTCCTAATTCTGTTTTTGGCGATGTCCCCCAAAGTTATACTGGCCGTGAACCCGCTACTATGAGAGCTTTGCATAATGTATTTGACCCTCATGCTCAGGTTAAAAATCGTTTAGAACAGTTGAAAACTATTGGTCACCCTATTGATAAAGTTGAATTAATAATTATGGGCGGTACTTTCCCTGCCTATCCGCTTTGTTATCAAGAGTGGTTTGTTAGACGATGCTTGGACGCTATGAGCAATGAAACAACTTTAACCTTAGAAGAAGCCCAGAATAAGGCTGAAAAGGCAGCCGTTAGGAATGTTGGCATTACTGTGGAAACTAGACCTGATTATTGTAAAATAGATCACGTGGATCGCATGTTAAAGATGGGAGTTACAAGGGTGGAACTCGGTGTACAGACAATTTACAACTACATTTATGAACTGGTTCAAAGAGGACACACGGTAGAGGATGTTGTAGAAGCTACTAGAATATTGAAAGATGCAGGGCTTAAAGTAACTTATCATTTGATGCCTGGGCTACCTGGGTCAAGTTTTGAACGTGATATTAGAGTGTTTCAACGTGTTTTCTCCGACTCTAGGTTTAAACCTGATGAATTGAAAATTTACCCTACATTAGTTATTCCTGGCACCATTCTATACGATATGTGGCAGAGAGGTGAATACACCCCCTTAACCGATGAAGATGTTATTCGACTACTGGTTGAGGTTAAGAGGAAATATATTCCGAGATATGTGCGTATTAAGCGAGTTATGCGTGATATTCCAGCAACAGTTATAGCTGCTGGACCTAAGAAGGGTAATTTAAGAGAGCTCATTTGGAAAGAACTTAGGAAATTAGGGACACGATGTTACTGTATTCGTTGCCGAGAAGTTGGCCATGTAATGTTAAAATTAGGATTAGACCCTGACGTTGAAAACATCAAGTTAAAGACTATGATGTATGAGGCATCTGAAGGTATAGAGTTGTTTCTTTCATACGAAGATATTAAAAACGATATTTTGATAGGTTTTCTTAGATTACGAATACCATCGGAGAAAGCGCACAGACCTGAGATTAGTGAAATGCCTTCAGCGATTGTTAGAGAATTGCATGTTTACGGGCCTCTTGTGCAGCTTGGAAAAACTCCCAAAAGGAAAGAATGGCAACATAGAGGTTATGGTAAGAAACTATTAAGAGAAGCTGAGAGAATAGCTAGGGAGGAATTTGATGCCAAAAAGATTTTAGTGACTAGTGGCATAGGGGTAAGAGAATATTATTATTCTTTGGGTTATCGAAGAGATGGACCTTATGTTTCTAAATATTTAGTTTGAGGTGAATTAGAGTGAGTGAAAATGCTTACGAAGGTTATAGAGGGAAAGCGAGAAAAATTTTGGAGAAATTTAATGTTAAAGTTTGGAGCGTTGTAGAAATTACCACAACGATAGGCGTTTTTCGCGGTATTATTTTGCCCAGATATCAGCTTGCTGACGATAAACATATTACAATTAAGCTTCCCACAGGGTACAATACTGGGTTGAATGTTGACGAAATTATTGAAATAAAAGAAATTGGCTATGAACCTGGACGATACAAACTTCCATCCCCAAGTGTTAAACCTGATGAAAATAAGCCAAGGATTCCTTTGTTAGGATGCGGAGGTACGATTGCCAGTAGGCTCGATTACCGTAGCGGCGCTGTCATTCCTGCTTTAACTCCTGAAGAACTTTACAGCATGGTTCCTGAACTAGCAGATATAGCATTCGTATACCCAAGACTTCTATTTGAACTATTTAGCGAAAATATGACCCCTGAGCATTGGATTAAAATAGCGAAGGAAGTTGAAAAGGAAATTAATGAGAGGGGTGCATACGGAGTTGTTTTGGGTCACGGAACAGATACTATGAGCTTTACTGCTGCTATATTATCTTTTATGTTAAGAGATTTGCCTGTTCCTGTCGTATTGGTTGGTTCTCAAAGAAGTAGCGATCGACCTTCCAGCGACGCTGCTATGAACTTGATAAATGCAGTCACTCTTGCTTCCAAGGGTGATATTGCTGAAGTTACTGTCTGTATGCACGGCACCACAAGTGATAATTATTCGCTAATTCATAGAGGCACCAGAGTTAGAAAGATGCATTCTTCCCGTAGAGATGCATTCAGAACCATTGGCGACATACCACTCGGTAAAGTTGAGAATAGAAAAATAATCATGTTTAAGAAAGATTACAGGAAAAGATCCAGTGGAAACGTTGTTGCAGATATAAAACTTGAGGATCATGTAGCCCTAATATATTTTTATCCAGGCATGAAACCAGATGTTATACACCATTTTATTGATACTGGGTACAAAGGGATCGTAATCGCTGGAACTGGCTTAGGACATGTCTCAATTTACCTTTTTGATGCTATAAAGAGGGCAATTGATGAAAACATCCCAGTTGTTATGTCCACTCAATGCCTCTGGGGCTTTGTAGGCATGAATGTTTATGAAACCGGTAGAAATCTCTTAAATTTAGGTGTAATTCCTGCCATGAACATGCTTCCAGAGGTGGCTTACGTGAAATTGATGTGGATCTTAGGACATACGCAAAACATGGATGAAATAAGGAAGCTTGTACAAACAAATATTGCTGGTGAGATTAGTGAGGGAGAACCTTATAATGGATACGTTGTCTTACAAGGGGGAATTCCGGAGGTCGATGAGTTTATTAAACAGCTTTAGACCTATTATCATCATTTGTTGGATGTAATCTCTTTTAATTTTTGTTGAAGTATTCTACTAACTGTTGCACCGTCAATCTTGCCCCTAACTTTGTTCATAACCATGCCCATTAGGGGACCAAAAGCTCCCATCCCACGTTTTTTGACTAGGTCTAAGTTTTCTTGAATAATTTTTTGGATAATTTCCTTAAGTTCATCTTCTGAAATGGCTAAAACCCCTGCCTCCTTTACGATGTAATTTAGATCATGATTTGGATTTTTAGCCCACAAAGTTAATATGGTGGGAATTGCTTCTTTTGCAAACATTCCACGAGATAGTGCTTCAAACATTTCCCTCAAATGTTTTTCTGTAAGATTTTCTACCGGCACTCCATCTCTATGTAAAGCTTTTAATGTCTGAAGCAAGGTGGATGCTACAAGAACTGGTGATAACTTGTATTTTTTCACTATTTCTTCAAAAAATCTGTGCAGTCCATCGTAAACAAGCATTTCTGCGAATTCTTTAGTTAGATTATACTCTTTAATTATTCTTTTTACTGCATCCCAGGGATATTCTGGGAGCTTCTTTCTTATTTCTTCTATCCTCTCTCTAGAGATCGTGAAGGGTGGAGTATCTGTATCAGGATATAATCTTGCCTGACCATGCAACTCTCTAATTAAAGAAGATGTTCCATCTTCTTTTACTTGCCTAGTTTCTTCTAGCACTCCTTTTAAGGCCATTTGGGCGCGCTCAACGACCAATTTTAATGCTCGTCTAGCCTCTTTTTCCTCGCCGACGACTATTACAGCAGCATCATTCTCAGTTTTTCCTACTTGTTCAAAGAGCTTTTTGATTTCCTCTTCGGAAAAACCGTAAGATACTAGGTTTTCATCCGAATGTATTATGCCTTTTAGTGTTGTATAGGCTTTTACCCTGTCTGCAAATTCTGTTCCAAACCTTCTATTTGGCTGTATTTCTCTGCCCAGTAATCCTCCAAATCCCTTAAGGTTTAAAGCTAGTACTTTTTCTCCTCTCTCTATGGCTTTCTTTACAAATTTACATTTTGTGTTTTTAAATATCTGTGTTACGTCAACAAAATTCTCCTGAATATCTTCTGATTTTATGTTTCTATTATTAAGTTCTTTTTTTATTTTTATGAGTTCGAGTTGCCTTTTTATTTCCATGTTTATGGCTTTAGGGATTAAATCTAAAAGCTGTACTCCCTTAAGCTCTACTCTTGCTCCACCTTCAATGCTTACATTAATATCTTGTCTTATGGTTCCTAAGCCTCTTCTAGCTTTTCCAGTTGCTTTTAAGAGTGTGCCTAAACGCCTTGCAGCTTCTACTACTTCTTGAGGTGTTTTCATATCTGGTCCTGTTACTATTTCTACGAGAGGTATTCCAAGTCTGTCAAGCTTATAGTAGACAATTTTTCCTCTACTTTTTTTATCGTCTTTTCTTGCTGCTTCTTCCTCGAGATAAACGTGTAAAATACTTATTTTCTTCCCGTCAATGGGGATGTAGCCACCACCGCCCATGTATATTGTTCTTTGAAAGCCGCAAGGAACTGAGCCGTCTAGGTAGTTTTTTCTGCAGACATGCAGTTCGTCAACGATATTACAGTTTAATAGTAAGCAGATCATGATTGCTATATCTACAGCTTCCTTGTTTGGCGGAAATGGTGGTGTTTCATCGAATTCATATGAACATGTGGTGTCATTGTATCCTTCATAAATTATGGTTAGTCCTTTTTCGAATTCTCTTAGCATGGCTTTATCAAATTCTCCCATTTCTCCCATAACTGGCCTAAAAAATCTTTTAACGTAGAAGTCAGGCTCATCTGTACGAAGAAGTACCGGACAACGGCAAAAAAGTTTTTTCTTTGTATCAAGTTGGACGTGAATCTCCAAACCAGCCTTAAACCCAAGTTTTTCGTAGTCAAATTCTTGTGTCATATTTTTCACCTATTTTTCGATTTTATCTTTAATTTACTCAAGGAATTCTACGGTGTCTATTATTCCATCACTATCCTCATCTATTCCTTTAACCACTCTTGCTGGGACATCCGGGTTGTAAAAGTTATTTTCAGCAACTTCATCAAGATGTTTAACAAAGGCAATTATTGCTGCTCGCGTACCCCAGTATCGTTTTCCAGCCAAGATTAGGATGCGAGTTTCATCAGGGTTGAAGGGATTGGGTATTTTAACGATTATGCCGCATTCATCCTCGTAATATGTTTTGTTAGAGATTTTTGAAACGATGCGACTTTGATGCATTATGTCAAAATATATAGGTAATTTTTCGTTTATTTTATATGTAACTGTATTAACAATTGGCCCGCCGACCAATATTAGGTTTCTTTTCATGTCTCCCTCCCTTATTTCTGTATCTAATCGAGTAATAAATTCTGGTTCGCAACGGGAAATTGATCCAAGAAATAGAGCTAAGTCTACTGCGTAATGTCCATCTCTTGCTTGACTTCTATATGGACCGTGAGAATCCGGACTTCCAATAACGATAAGGGTATCTAATTTTCCGTTCTTCACATGAGGATATAGAAACTGTCTGGATTTTTCACTTAGCGGGATAGCGGGTAAAGGAAATTCTTCAACATCTCTTGGTTCAGCTAGGTTTAGTACTAGGTTGAGTGATTCTACTACGTAATATTTGGCTACAGCCCCCTTTTTTTCCTCTCTTTTTTGAAGCTTTATAAGACCGGTTTTTTCTAATAGTTTAATATGATAATATATGGTTTGTTCATCAACCTTAAGGTAGTTGGCTAATTGACGTGAATACATTGGTTGAGAAGCAAGTGTTTTTAAAATTTTTAATCTTAATGGATTAGCGACCGCCAATATCTTATTAAAGTCATCAAGTAATGTGGCTGGAGTTGCAACGTACTTTCCTTCTTTTTTAAATAATATGTAGGGTTCCAATGAATACCCCTCCATACAAATATATTTTATAATATTATAAATTGTTTTATAATAGTTACCATAAAATTCCTCGATAGCTTTAGATAACTTAAAAGTAATTTTTGACTTTCCAGTCGTCTAAAAGGGTTTTGGCTTTTGGAACAATTCGTTATATGTAAAAAGATGACTTAAACAATTCTAAATGTATTCTTAATAATGTTTAATTAGGTTACTAAAAATATCCCCCTATCAGCGTTGGAGGTTTATCAGTGTGCGGTATTATCGGTATTGTTTCGAATGATCGACATGTTGCAAGCTTACTAAGAGAGTGTCTTAAGAGATTGGAGTATCGTGGATATGATTCTGTGGGAATAACAACAATATATAATTCTACATTACACACTAAAAAAGATAAGGGTAAAATTGATGAAATACATCAGAAATTAAATTTTGATACGCTTCCTGGACATATAGGTATAGGACATACTAGATGGGCGACACATGGTCCTCCTTCGAAGCGTAATGCTCATCCACATATGGACTGTACGAGGAAAATAGCTGTTGTACACAACGGGATCATAGAGAATTTTTTAGAGCTGAGAAAGCAACTTGAAGAAAAAGGTCATGTATTCCAATCAGACACCGATACTGAAGTTATTCCGCATTTAATTGAGGAATATATAGCAACGGGTTACAATTTGGCAGATGCTGTGCGAGAAGCACTTAAGCAATTAAAGGGCTCGTACGCTATAGCTGTTATATATGCTGAAGAACCAGATAAGATTGTTTGTGCTAGGAAAGATAGCCCCTTAGTTATTGGAATTGGTGAAAAAGCTGTCTATTGCGCATCCGATATACCAGCCTTCTTACCAATGACCAACAAGGTAATTTTTCTTAATGACGGCGAACTTGCAATATTGACGCCCTATAGTGTGACTGTACAAAATCTTGAAGGTGAAGTTTTAACGAAGGAAATCAAAATCATTAACTGGACTGCAGAGATGGCCCAAAAAGGAGGATTTCCTCATTTCGTTTTAAAAGAAATTCACGAACAACCTAGAGCAATAAGAGACACCCTAAGGACACGACAGGAATACGTGGATGTTTTTGTTGAAAGCATAATGAAAGCAAAGCGAATATATTTTGTAGCTGCTGGAACTTCTTACCACGCAGGATTAACTGCCACGTACATGTTTTCAAAGCTTGCAAAAACATATTCACAAGCAGTAATTGCCTCTGAGTTTCCAGAGTTTATTGGTGAAACTTTAGATGAAGATACTGTGATTGTAGCAATAACTCAATCAGGTGAAACAGCAGACACATTGACCGCCGTAAGACATGCAACGAAATATGGTGCAAAAATTTTGGCAATAACAAATGTCTTAGGAAGTTCAATAACAAGACATGCTCATCACACCTTCTACATGCAGGCAGGACCAGAAATAGGCGTAGTAGCAACAAAAACTTTTACAACTCAACTCGCAACTTTAGCATTAATAACAATAAACCTAGCAAGACAAAATGGAGCATTAACAGACATGGAAGCAAAGCAACTATTTGAGGAACTATACCAGATACCAGCGAAGGTAAAGGAGATTATAGAAACCCATGAAGAAAGAGCAAAAACTCTTGCAGAGAAATGCTATCTTAAGAATAATTTTTATTTCCTAGGAAGGGGAATAAGCACTGCAACAGCATTAGAAGGCGCTCTGAAACTTAAAGAAATATCGTATATTCATGCAGAAGGATACCCAGCAGGTGAATCAAAACATGGTCCCATAGCTCTTATAGAACCGGGTTATCCATGCGTCTTTATAGCACCAATGGACGAAACTCATAAGCATATAATAGGAAATATTATGGAGATGAAAGCAAGAGGTGCGGAAATAATAGCGGTAATAGATAAAAGCGATCAAGACGTGTTACAACTAGCAGATACTGCCTTTAAAATGCCATCTACACCCGCTATATTCACACCAATAACCTACATCATCCCTCTTCAACTATTCGCCTATTATGTAGCAGTAAAAAGAGGGGTTGATCCAGATAAACCTCGTAACTTAGCAAAATCAGTAACAGTAGTTTAACCTAATTTAACAACTATTTAAATTATTTACGAATTCTTTTGCAGGTTTTGCAGCAATAACTTAAGTTGAAGAGAAGTTCATAGAAATGTAGATATAATGCTTAGTATCTTAGTTTTATTGGTAGTAATCGGAGGTTTATGATTTGTGGATGATTTATAGGCCTGATGCTGTTACTGTTTGGCGTAATTCCGAAGTTAAGGATAGGCTTAGTCGGTATTATGCAATTATGAACGATAAATTACCTGCTAAGTTTCTAGTTGCAAAAAAGGTTTCGGTTAACGTGGATTTAAATGAAAATATTGAAAAGCTTTGGTATATACACGAGAAAACTAGTGAGAAGTTTAGGTCTTTACTTAAGAAAATAGATGCTGGTGAGGTCAATCTTGAGAATTTAGATACTCCTAAGGTTTCTTATCTGGATCTAAAAATAGAAATCGCTTACCGTATTCTTCAAAAATGTTGCTTTTGTGAAAGGCGATGTAAAGTCAATAGATTAAGAGGGGAAAGAGGTTTTTGTAGGATTGATGGGAAAGCAAGAGTTTCTACAGCTTTTCTCCATATGGGAGAAGAAGCTCCACTAGTTCCTTCTGGGACAATCTTTTTTGCTGGATGTAATTTTGGCCCTTGTGTTTTCTGTCAGAACTACGATATTTCAAATTATCCCGAAAATGGTGAAGAGGTAACACCGGAAAAACTAGCTAGAATTGTTAACAGTCTCAAAAGGGAAGGTGCGCGGAACGTCAATTGGGTAGGTGGAGAACCTACACCAAATGCGTATCATATAATTGCTTCTATGAAGCATACTACTGTAAATATTGCCCAACTATGGAATTCTAATATGTATTGTTCAAAGGAATTAATGAAACTACTTTTAGATATCATTGATTTTTGGCTTCCGGATTTCAAATACGGAAATGACAAATGTGCTGAGCGTCTCTCAAAGGTTTCAAACTATTGGAATATAGTTTCCAGAAATCATAAGATGGCTTACGATGAAACTGTCGCACAGGGCACATCTGGTATGATCATTAGACATTTAGTATTACCGAACCATGTAGAATGCTGCACCCGTCCGATATTAGAATGGATAGCTAAAAACTGCCCCAAAGCATTAGTAAACATCATGGGACAATACCGACCCCTATTTCAAGTCCCAGGAAACCCAGAATATAGCGATATAGATAGGCGCCCCACGGGAAAGGAAATGGAAAAGGCATACAAAATTGCAGACGAATTAAATATTTTGTGGAGACCGGTTAGCTGAATATTTAAACTATCAACACGGAGTAAACGAAGTGCATAAGTGAAGAAAAGCTATTTTTTCTCTTTTGAAAGCCACCATTCTAAGTACTCTCTTCTCCTTCTCTTTCTCTCTTCCTCTTCTGTAAGGTAGTTTTTTCTTTGCTCATTTCTAATTCTATCTAGTTCTTCTCTTTTTAAGGAAAGCCCGCATGTTTTACAAACATACATAAATCTATTGCGGTCCCATTTCATTTCTCCTCCACATTCCGGACATATGGGCATATTTACCACCATTTAAATTATAAATGACATCCATCCACCTCTTTTAACAAATTTTCCTTTTATAGCTATTTTTTCACCACAATATTTACATTTATTTCCTTCGGCTAAATTCCATTCAACTACATCAAAACCGAATCGTCTCACCAAAAGCTTACCACAGTTCGGACAATAAGTATTTTCACCGTCGTGACCCGGAACATTACCTATATACACATAATACACTCCTTCTTCTAAAGCTATTTTTCTAGCTTTTTCTATGGTGGATACTTGGGTTGGTGATACATAAGTCATTTTGTAATGGGGATAGAACCTCGAAAAGTGTAGAGGGGTATCGGGGCCGAGACTTTCAACCAGCCACTTGCAGAGAGATCTAATCTCGTCTGTATCATCATTATAGCCTGGAATAATAAGGTTGGTGATTTCAACATGTACGCCTTTTTCCTTCATCATTTCGCATGCTTCGAGTACAGGTTTTAAACTCGGTGCTCCACATAGCTCTTGATAAAAACTATCTTTAAAAGCTTTAACGTCAACATTAGCAGCGTCTATATGTGGTAAGAGTTCTTCTAATGCTTCCAGGGTAATATAACCGTTAGTGACAAGAACGTTGAATATGCCTTCTTTATGTGCAATTTTGGATACGTCGAAGACATACTCCCACCAAATTATTGGTTCATTATATGTGTAAGCAATAGATTCACATTTGTAGCGCTTTGCTAATTCTACTATTTTTTCCGGTGAAATTTCTTCAGTTTTTATTTGACCTGGCGACGATTGTGATAAATGCCAGTTTTGACAAAATTTGCAGAAAAGATTACAGCCTACTGATGATATTGAAAACGCTAAACTTCCGGGGTAGAAGTTGAAAAGCGGCTTTTTCTCTATTGGATCAACGGCCATTGCTGATACTGATCCGTAAATTAATGTATACAATTTTCCATCTATGTTTTTTCTTGTTCTACATGCACCCACTTTATTGATTTCTAATACACAATGTCGTGGGCAGAGATCACATCTCACCCTGTTATCTGGTAGCTTCGTGTAAGGTGCAGTTGCTTCCTTTATCATTTTGCTTCCTCCTACTCGTATTCACCATTGTTTTGAATAAAAGTCTTTCTATACTTTTGTAAATTATCTAGTTTAGAATTAGCATCTTCCGATACATGTTAATAACTATTAATCTTATGTGTAGTTAATTTGAAAACTAAATTCATGATTTTATTATGAACAATCGCTATTAAACTCACGCACGATTAGTGAAAGAAGGTGCAACATATGGGTCAATATTTCTTTGTTGTTTCGGGGGAACTGGAGTCTTTACCTTTTGCCGAGATAAAAGCTATTTTAGAAAGTGAAAATATCAACTACAGAGTTATTGACACGTTGGATCAAGTAATTATATTAGAATGCTCTGACAACCCGTGCAAAATTATTGCTAAACGAGCTGCTTATACACATGTATGTTGCAAGCTAATATTTTATTGCGAAGCTAACATTTTTGATATCGAAAGCCGTATAAAGGACTTATCATTTGATGATTTTTTGACCGGGAAATCTAGTTTCTCTATTAGAGTTAAACGTATAAAACAATCTTCTCCCCACATAAGTACCATCAAATTAGCGAAACATATCGGGAAAAACATACTGAAAGATGTAAAGAATATCAAAGTTGACTTAGAAACCCCTGATATTTCCTTTTACGGCGTTTTAACAGGAGAGGATTTCATTTTTGGTATTTGTGAAGCTGAAATTGATCGAGGCGCCTTTAATTTCAGGGCTACACATTTGCGTCCATATATGCATCCAAGTTCTATGAGCCCGTTCCTTTCTAGACTTTTAGTTAATCTTTCTAGAGCGAGAAATAACAGTATTTTCTACGATCCTTTTTGTGGAGCAGGTGGGATTCTAATTGAAGCTGCCTTAATAGGCTGTAGAATTATTGGTTCCGATATCAGCCCTAAAATGGTTAAAGGCGCTATGTATAATTTGAGACATTACGGTTTAAATGTAAATGCGCTACTTGTTGCCGATGCGAGACACGCAAGAATTTTGGAAGTTGATTCTATTAGTACTGATCCCCCCTATGGGATTTCTTCCTCTACCATGGGTAGTCCTCTTAAAAAACTAATTTACGAATTTATTGAAAATATTCCATCAATGCTCAGAAAAGGGAGTTGTGCTGTGGTTGCTACCCCTATTTGGGTTCCAACGGAAGAATTTATCGTGTCTTCCGGCCTTAAACTTGTTGAAGTTTATTTAATGCGTGTTCATAAGAGTTTAATACGTAAAATAATCATTTTTAGAAATATATGAGGTGTCCGATTTGAAAGTCATTTTTTTGGGAACCTCGGGTGGCGTGCCAACAAAAGAAAGAGGATTACCAGCCATTGCCATTAGGAAAGAAAGAGAATTGCTACTTTTTGATTGTGGAGAGGGTACTCAAAGACAAATGTTTAGATTTAATTTAAAAATAGGAAAATTATCTAAAATATTTATTACTCACCTTCATGGTGATCATGTACTTGGCGTACCAGGTTTAATTCAAACTTTTTCACTTCTAGGTCGAAGTAAGCCTCTAGAAATTTATGGTCCTCCAGGTTTACACGGGTTTCTTGAATCCATTTTAAAAACTGTTAAATTTACATTAACTTTCGATATAAAAGTCCACGAAGTCGAAAAAGGAGTTGTGGTCGACAGCCGAAATTACTACGTAGAATGCATGCCAGTTGACCACGGAATTTATACTCTTGCCTACGCTTTAATTGAAAAGCCTAGACCCGGAAAATTTTCTCCTGAGAAAGCCGAGTCACTTGGAATACCTAGGGGTCCCTTGTGGAAGAAACTTCAATTAGGCGAACCAGTTACGTTAAAAAATGGGAGAGTTATTCATCCAGAACAGGTTATCGGGAAGCCTAGACCTGGAAGAAAAATAGTTTATAGTGGGGATACTAGACCTTGTGATGAAATGGTTAATTTTGCGCGCAAAGCTGATCTTCTAATTCATGATGGAACTTTTAGCTGGAGTTTAAGAGAGAAAGCTCTGGAGGGTGGCCATTCAACAATCGTTGATGCGGCGGAAATCGCTTTAAAGGCTGGTGTAAAAAAATTAGTACTCTTCCACATTAGTCCAAGATATACTAAGGATGATATACCAAAATTAGAGGAAGAGGCTAAAAACATATTTTCTGAGAGTATTATCTCCTATGATTTTTTAACTATCGATATACCTTATTCATCTTGAATATCTATTTCAAATATGGGCTGTCCTCTTTTTGTTGGAGGTGCAAGCCAATCTATAACTTTATGAGGATCATCTGACGTAATTTGTACAACAATGGGGCCAAGGGGAGTTTCAGCATAAGCATCGCAAAAATGTATCTTACCCATAAATGCAGCTTGTTTGCGAAGATAAAATATAATGGTATTCCCACTTATACTTCTTTTAAATACTGAGCGAGCTGTATCAAGTATCTTTTGTTCTCTTAACAAGCGGTGAAGAGATTTTAACCCTTTGCTTCCCTCTATTTCTCCTATTAGGTACGTTTTTCTACCTATTTTCTCTATTTTACAATCCATGTTTGGTATAATATTTTCAATTGCCTTTTTCACTTTATTTACGTCTTCAGTTGGATATATTGGAGTTTCAACTCTTATTTTTATCATGAATTAACCTCGATTACGTTGTTAGGTGTCAGAGGTCAAAATTATTAGAATGTTTTTTAAGATGCTAATCACTTTTTCCTTAAATTCCTCTTTGGTTCCTTTATTTGCTATTTTGAAAAATCTTACGTTTTCTTTTAATATTTTTTCGGCAGTATTGATTACTTTTTTATATTTTTCGTCTTCCCAGACGTCTCTCTGTACAAATTCTTCTTCCTGAAGTTTGTCCTTCTCTCCTTCGCTTCTTTTAAGCACTCTTTTTAATCGGGTTTCTAGTGGGGCCTCTATTGCAATTAAGTAAAATATGTCGTTGAACTTCTTGTTGAAATATTTGACTTCACCTGAATCTCTTATTCCATCAATAAATATGGCATCTGTGTCACGTTCTTCAATACGTTCATTTAGTAAATTGTAAGTTAAAATTGCTATGGCATCTTCGCCTAGTTCGTTTCTTGCAATATCACCTATTTCTTGGAACATGTATCTTTTTACTTCATTGTAGCTTTTTACACCAAATTTTTTTTCGAACAATTCTCTGTAATGGGTAAATAATGCATAGCTCATCTTTACGGAAAGAGAAGACCATCCGTTTTGTTTTAACCATTCTTTGGAAAAATTTATAAAAGTAGTTTTTCCGGAAGCAGGGAGGCCGCAAACTCCTAAAACCAGCTTCAAATATTTTCACTCCCCGGTTAAAGGAACATACCTGACCATCCGTTTTGTTTTAGTTGCTTTTTCGCAAATCTAGTGCTTCTTTTAAAATTTTTTCATCGATTACTTTTTTATTCTTTAAAATTGCCATGTGTAAAGCGTTCTTTAACACTTTCTCTTTTAGATCTCTACCGGAGAAACCTTCGGTTTCTTCTGCTAATTTCCATAAATTAGCCTTTACTGGGATAGGTAAACGTTTAGCGTAAAGGGTTAATATTTGAAATCTTTCTTCTTTTGTGGGTAATGGAAATTCTATTTCCTCTTCGAACCTGTTTCTTATGGCTGGATCAAGCAATTCTGGAGCATTTGTTGCACCAATGGTAACAATTCCTAGGTTAGGATGTAGTCCGTCCATTTCTGAAAGTAATGCATTAACTACTTCCGAAACGTCACCTCTAATAGATTGATATCTTCTATCTAGACCTATTGCATCAAGTTCATCTATGAAAATTATACAGGGAGCAGATTCTCTAGCTTCACCAAAAAGTTGGTGAATTCTTCTCGCCCCATCTCCTACGTGAAGCCCAATAAGATCGGTTGCTCTAGTTAGGAAAATAGGTACATTTGTTTCGGAAGCTAAAGCTTTAGCCATCATTGTTTTCCCAGTTCCAGGAGGCCCGTAGAAGAGTATATTTTTTGGAGCCCATTCTCCGAATTTTTCGGGATGTTCCAAATATTTTTGAATAATTTTACATTTGCTCTTAGCTTTTTCATGGCCTATAACGTCTGAAAATTTTACTTTCGGAATTTCGCGAACAATCGGACTTACATTGGACACTTCAAGTTGAATCTTGGTTTTGCTACTAATTCTACCTCCGCTACGAGGTGAAACTTTTACTACTTCAAAGGCAAAATCGGGGTACATAAATTGATCAAAGAGAAAGTCTCCCTCTTTAACGTAAAAACCTGACCATTGTTCTTTAGCATATGCCTCAAAAAGCCTTAGATTATCTGTTGTAATTGCTGTAGGTCTGTCATCACTAATGGATCTAAGCGGATAACCCACTGGTTTCAAAACTACTAACTTTAGGGAAGGTATACTGATCCTTTTGCCACTTGCTTTTACCTTGTCTACCTCGCCAGCACTTGTCGATGCATGACGTAATTTCTGGTTTTTTCGTGTCACTTAATCACCTCATGATTTGGTAGTATTAGTCCTTTCTTTTCTCCTTTTTCCTTTTTACTTCAAAAAACATTTAAATCTTTTGTAATAAGTAGGAAAATTGTTGTAAGATTATTAATTTTAAATTGTAAAATGTTTTTGTTGTTTTTTGTTTCTTTATGGCGTGCTGTTTTATTTTCATTTACGTGCATAATTTGTAATCCTAGGTATTTTGACGGCCCGAGAAGTTAACAACTGCATCGACATTTTATTCCAATTAAATTTGATAGAAATATTTTTGTTTATTTCTTTTTCATGTCGTTTTCTATTTTTGATAAATACCAATTATACTTCGGATCTTTCTTCAGTAGATCTTTCAATAAGTACGCGCCATTCTTAACTATAAGCGAAAGGTAGGCAACTCGTCTTCCCAGACTCTCTGCAGCTCTGAGAGTGGTTTCCGCGTCAAAATCCTTTTGTTCGAGTAACCGTTCGAAACTGTCGGTGAACCACGATCTTTTTGTCCAGCCGTATGCACCTATATATGATTCTGGACCATCCCCTGCAATTGGGATACTTCCCATGACAAGTGCATGGGTTATGGCTTGGATCATTGTTAGTTCTGCTCCACCACCTAGATCTGTGCCTTGAGCTATTACACCTATAACCTTCATGAATTTGGGGGGAATATCTCCACTTGATCCATAGACGGTTTGTCCTAGTCTGTCTATGAAGGCTTTAAGATGAGCTGGCATACCTAGGTGATATACTGGTATACTGTATATTATTCCGTCAGCTTTTAACCATTTTTCCTTAAGTTCGTGAAAATCGTCTTTAACCATACAATCCTTATACTCTAAACATAACAAACAGAAATCACAGGTGTATATTGTCTTTCCCGCTAGTGTGTAAAACTCGGTCTCCACATATTCTGGTGCAACACTTTTTGCAGCCTCTAAAGATTTCTTTAACAAAAACTCGCTATTACCATGCCTAAGGCTTCCGCATATACCCAAAATCTTAACCTTAATCATATTTTAGCACCTTCACGAATTTATTTGCCTATAATTACAGATATTCATATGGCTAACAGCTCCTCAACCTTTTTCGTAAAGCGAGACCACCACTCTTTTGCAGATTTTTCAAGGTTGCTTGTAAATTGTTTACACCATTCTTCTGATTCAAATTCGCATGCAGCTGACTTCATTAACTCCAATAGTCTTTTACTGTCCCAGAATGTTGGCAAAGCATTCGCTTTCCTCTGATATTCCACTAGCAGTTTATAGTACTTCTTTGCATGTTCAAACGGATCGATATTTAGCCCATAAACTTCCCGATAGAGCTTTGATAATAGTCCCTCTGCTAATCTTCTGTGAAATCTGCACCAACCAGCATTGTCCATCGCATATTCTTTCACGGCTCTATCTAACGCTACTGATGCAAATAGTTCTGGGTCTGAAAAAACATTAGCATAGTAAGTCCAATACCTTCCAAGAACATACAATGGAGCTATCATTCCAGGAGTCCAATAGTAATTTGGTGTTATATGTCCATTTTCTCCATAAGGAACATAAACAGCTACGTCTTCAAAACGTATATTTTGCTGTTCAATTCTATCTTTAAACATTTCGTCTAATTTTTTAGCAGCTGCCCTAAGACCATTATCCATAACTAATCCGAGTATGCTGTTATCTCCCCGTATTATTTCATTAATAAGTTTAACAGCAAGTTGAGCATTATGTTTAGAATATTTAACGTCGTAATTCTGTGGATCAAAATAGGGTTTAGCATCAATTCCCACTTCTTCTGGTTTCAACAAATCTTTTTCAAGAAGTTCAAATATCCACCCTAAAATATTACCAGTTTCTATAGCATCTAAACCTGCTGAATCAATTTCTCTTATGACCCTGTCGGCTTCATATATGTCGAAAACCCCTATCATTGGACCTGCGCCGTGATACGGTTCATAATCTACATGTTTACCTTGTCTAACTTTTTTACATTTGACAGGGCACGGTTCTCCACACGTGAACCAGTTGCCAGTATCTATAGCTTCCTTTTTAAAGGGCTTATGGAAGTACTCCATTAGAATGTTAAAGAGTTTTTTACGTTCCTCCTTAGATAGATATATCATTTTCCAATTAAATAAAGGAACTTTATCCTGATAGTGTGGATAATTTGAACCAAATGTTCCTCCAGCTCTATACTCATGCGCGTAGTGATACTTATTGGTTGAAAGACGTAGAGATTCAATATAGGAACTATCAAGAACTTCTGCAATAATACTATCCGCCACAATGAATTTTGATATATCTTTTAATGGGAAACGTGGCTGATACTGTCCTCCACCTATAATCCCTGCAATCCCGTGCGATCTAAGTAGAACGCTTCCCCCTCCACCTCTAGCAGCCCAATCTTCCACGAGTATTCGGCGCTGATTATAATCTAGGCTAGGAGCATAAAGTCCTGCCAGTGATGTTTTAGCGGCTGCGGGACCTACTAGAATCATACGCGCTCTATTCTCTCCAATAAAATCCCAATAATTATCAATTATATAATATGCCAGAGCCTCGGTTCCTTTGAAATTCTTATAACCCGTATATATGTCCCAAAGTTTCCTTTCCTCCAATGTTATGATATTTACGTCTACTTTTCCGTTTTGGTCTCCTTTTACGAAAATTAATGAAGGCAATTCAGATTTACCTTCAATGCAGATCGCATCAACACCTGTTCTCATGAAACTATAGGCAGCGCCGCCTACTGCTGATACATGTAAACCTCTAGTCAGGGGGCTTCTAAAAACGGCAATAAGTCTATGGCTTCCATAAAACATACTTCCTGCAAAAACACCTTTCCCAACAAGAAGAACATTATGTGAATCATAGACATCATATTTATAACTCTCATAGATGTCTAAATGCAATTTTATACCAGCATCTAAGGGGCCTAAAACATCATTCTCAGATTCTTCAACTCTAAATTTACCCGTTGAAGCATTGATGTAAAGTATCTTGTACTTAAGGCTCACTTAATAAACCTCCTTCTGAAGTATGAAAATTAAAGTCCTTTTAAATCTTTAGTCCCTCTCCTCGTAAAAAATATATTATATAAAAATCAAATTAGTTCCCTCAAAGCATTTAAAACCACATATCAAAAATAGTCCAAGAGGGAACAACTATGGAAAAAATTAGAGCCTTTATAGCAATTGACATCGATGTCCCAGATATTGTAAACAAAATTATACAAATACAAAAAGAAATAGAAAGTTTAAATGCTGCAAAAATGAAGTCAGTGGAACCACAGAACCTTCATTACACAATACGCTTCCTAGGAAACATAACAAACGAACAAGTGGATGAGATATACAAAATAATGCAAAAAGTTGAAATAGAACCATTCCAACTCATTGTGAAAGGAATAGGAGCATTCCCAAGTATTAGTAGACCTAGGGTGATTTGGGTAGGAGCTGGAGAAGGCTCTGAAAAAATTATAAATATATATAACCAAATAGAAAAGGGATTAAGAAAATTGGGCTTTAAATCAGAAGGAAAACAATATGTACCTCATTGCACAATTTTCAGAGTAAAATTCATCACTAAAAAACCGATGTTAACTAAAAAGCTAATGGATTTAACGGATATCACACTAGGGGAAATGGAGGTAAAATCTGTGAGACTAAAAAGAAGCCAGCTAACACCAAAAGGCCCTATATACACTACACTAAGAGAAATAAAAGTAAAATAGATATATGAACTTAAAATTAAGCTAAACTAGCTTCACGTAATGCAAGATAAACCTTAAATGTCAAATATATAGATACAACTCAGATATAACAGCCAGCCAAAAACCGTCCAACCCACTTACGCAGATTTTCCAAAACTAAAGATGGGGCCGTAGTCTAGAGGAAAGCAAAAGCCTTCCGGAGAACTTGGTAGGATGCCAGCCTGGGGACCTGCAAAACTAAAAGCAGGCCAGTCCGCTGGTGGTCCCGGGTTCAAATCCCGGCGGCCCCACCAAATTAAGTTAAAGAATATGAAAAGTGAGTTTTCTTCGATGTAATCTATTTACCTGTTTTGAAAAATTGTGTTTGAGATTTTTGTACCAAAGTAGCAAGAAATTTGTATTAGCATCTAACTTAGAAATTAATTGCATGTAATCATAGTTTTTGCTGCGTCATTAATGGCTTATTGAAATTTTGTTATTTTGCTGTTTGTAGGTAGTTTCTTACTTGTTTTATTATGTTTTCTATTTGGGTTTTTGCTGTTCCAGCGTAGTTGTATGGATTTAATGCTTGTTTTATTTCCTCTTCTGTTAGGTAGTTCTGAACAGTTTTATCGGTTTTTAAAACATCGAAAAAGTCTATGTTGTTTTTGTATGCTTTCATTGCGCATCTTCTAATTATTTCATGTGCCTCTTGTCGTCCTATTCCCTTTTTGACTAGTGTTAACATAACTGCTTCAGCCATTATTAGTCCTTTTGTCAAATTAAGGTTTCTTTTCATGTTTTCTGGGTAAATTCTTAATCCTTTGAGTACTTTTTTCATAGTTTTTAACTGTTCATCTAGGAGGATACATGCCTCCGGTACCATTGTTCTTTCGCACGAACTGTTTGTGAGATCTCTCTCATGTTCTATCACTACGTTTTCTAATGCAGCAACAGCTAGGCTTCTTAGTATTTTTGCCAGTCCGCATATTTTTTCGGAGCTTATTGGATTTCTTTTTTGAGGCATTGTGCTTGATCCTACTTGCACTTCTTCTTTAAACGGTTCTTCCAGTTCATGAATTTCTGTTCTTTGAAGATTTCGTATTTCTCTTCCAAATTTGTCTAGTGAGCTTGATATTAGTGCTAGTAGGCATATGAATTCTGCTAGTCTGTCTCTTGGTACTATTTGTGAAGATATTTCTGCAGGTTTTATGCCTAGGTATTTCATGGTGAGTTCTTGTACTTTTAGCGCATTTGGTCCGAATCCGGCTTGCGTTCCTACTGCTCCGCTCATTTTTCCAACGCATACTCTTTCTTTACATTGTCTTAGTCTTTCTATGTGTAGTTTGATTTCGTTTGCCCAGATGGCAAATTTGTGGCCTAATATGTAGGGTATTGCATGCTGTCCGTGCGTTCGTCCTACACAGATTGTTTCTTTATTTTTTTCTGCTAGATCTATTAGTAGGTGTGCTATTTCGATAAGATCTTTTTCAATTATGTTGATGGCTTCTTTGATTTGCAGAGCTAACACTGTGTCTAGGATATCTGAACTTGTTGCTCCTAGGTGTATGTATTTTCCATAGGGGCCACATACTTCTGTAAGGGCTTTTATGACAGCCATTGTTTCATGTTTAATTTCTTTTTCTATTTCGTTTACCCTTTCAAGTTTTACGTGTTCTATTGTCGCCATTTTTGATATATGTTCAGCTGCTTTCCTTGGGATGTTTCCAACTTCTGCATGGGCTTTTGCTAGTGCTGCTTCTACTTCTAGCATTTTTTGTAGCCAGTTTTCTCTGTCAAAGATTTTTCTCATTTCGTAACTGCCGTATCGATAATCGATTGGATGAATTAAGAAGAACCTTTTATCTTCCATTTTTTACACCTATTTAAGTTAAAGATTTGTTTTGTAAGATTTAATAGATCGGGCTTTAGGAAATATTAGCTATAGTCTGTTAGTCTTTTTTGTTTTTTCTCTTCTTTCTTCAATAGAACTACATCATTTTCAGAAATCTCCCCGCCAATTTGTTTCTTAATGTTTTTCACGATTTCTGGTCCAATTAATGGTAGGGATAATAGTTCCCTTACTGTTGCTTTTTGTAGGTCAAATATGGTCTTGAAACCGTATCTGTAAAGTATCCTTGCTCTGACTCTTCCAATTCCTTTCAAACGAACCAGTTCTAATAGTTCTTCTCTTACACCGTGTTTTACTCTTTGTCTTACCTTCCATATTTCTGAAATTAGATCGTCTCTTTTAATTATTTTTGCTATTTCTTCGGCAGCATAGAGAAGCCAGTCCGCTGTTTCAACTATTCTTAGGAGATCTCCCGATCCTATTCCGTAGTTTTCAAGCATCTCATCTTCTGTCTTTTCATCTATCCAATCTTGTAAAAGCTGAGCTACTTTAACCTCTGAAAGAAACCATTCATACTCGGTGGGTTGTGCTAGGTAGTCCGGTACTTCAACTAGAAATTCATCGTAGTGCATATCTACAATTTCCATGAATTTTTGGTAATCTTTGCGGCGAAGATACAATTTTACCATATCAGGAGTATGAGAAATTAGGTGGAGGAAAGATAGTGTGGTGGCTTTTTCTTTTTCAGCATTTAGTAGACCATCACGTATAATTACGGCTGTGAGAGGGTCAATGTAGAGTTCAGATACTCTTTTGCCTAAAGGTGTTGGTAAGAATACTTGTTCCCTCTTTACTAGGAGCTCTTCAGTAATTAAAAAGTTTAAAATTCTTCTTATAACGGATTTTATGTTTTCAGGATCATATTGGTAAGCATAAAATGTTTCGTTTATGAATTTTAAAAGGGATCTTTCGCTGTTTGCGTAACCCGCAGCGACAGTTGAGAGCACATGTGTTCTGAGTACTTGTTCATTTGCAAGCTTTGACCAGATTTTTTCAGGTTCACCGAATATGTAGGTTTCGAATAGTTGTTTCTTTTCTTCTTCGCTTTTAGCTATTAGTATGGCTTCCCCATATTTATCATATTTTGGCCTTCCTGCCCTTCCTGCTTGCTGTTTATATTCTAGTATTGGAATAGGGTAACGTCCTAGATCTGATTCATAGCGATAATAATCTCTTATTATAACACGTCTGGCTGGAAGGTTTACTCCAGCCGCTAGAGTAGGTGTTGCACATATTATTTTGATAATATTTTGCCTGAAAGTGTTCTCAATTATTTTTCTATGTTCGTAGTGTAGTCCAGCATGGTGAAAGGCGACTCCTCGTTTAACTAGCTCGGCAAGTTTCTCGCTCTGCTGTGTTCTAGTCCCTCTCCTCAATATTTCGTCAGCTACTTCCGCAAGTGCTCTTTGCTGCGTTTTTGACAGAAGCTTTGGCAAGATTTTTGCTATTTTTGTTGCCATGCTTACAGCTGCCCTACGAGTGCTGAGGAAAACAAGGGATTGTCCTCCTTCGTATACCGTGTCTATGGCCAATGATACCACAGGGTTACTGTCAAATATTTTAAGTCTTTTTATAGTACCATCATTAAACTCTATTACCTCCCCGTCAAATATTCCCTCTTTTAGAATCACTGGCCGCCAGTTACTTAGCACTAGTTTGGCGTTTAGCCAGTCAGCAATCTCTTCTGCATTTTTTATCGTTGCACTTAAAGCTAAGAATTGTGCGTTTGGATTTACCTGTTTTAGTCTAGATAAGACTACTTCTAAGGTTGGTCCTCTATGGGGATCATTAATTAAATGAATTTCATCCGCAACTATTACAGTGAGTTTATTAATCCATGGGGAATGATGACGTAGAAGTGAATCGATTTTTTCATTTGTATTGTGGCATATGACTCCGCCGATGCCCGCAATGAAGTTCTCACACCTAGGAACGGATAAGTCATATACGTAGTTTGATGATGGAGGTACTTGAACGATTTTCTTAACTTTTGCAAAAGCAAAGTCCGAGTTCAAGATTCTTTTTATTTTTTCAAGTTCTTTAAGTAATGTTAATCCTGTTTTGGAAATATCGTAGAGATAAAATTTGTTTTTGCCTTTTATTCTTATTAGTCCCTTTTTTAATAGAATTTTTAGATGAAAATTAACTTTTGACTCGTCAATCCTTAAGAATGAGGATATCTCTCTGATATTGAGTTCTCCACGATTTGCTAGCAAATTAAGAATTCTGGTTTTTGTAGAATTTTCCTCAGAATTTATTAATTTGAGGAGGTCTTCTCTACTAATTCTCTCTGCGGGATAATTGGGCGTTTTGTTGCTTAAGTGTCTCAATACGGTTTTTATTTGGTCTATAGGTAACATGCAAACAGTGTCTGTTTCTTGTACTTGTGGAGAATTTGAATAGTTTGATTTCACCTCATGATTAGTAATTTTGAAAGGAAACTTTTTAGGAATGAGTACATAGTCTCCTATTTGGATTTCAGATGTCTTTTTTGCTTTTATATTTAAATTTTCAAGAACATACACACTGTGACTACCAGTTACAGTTACTTCTCTTCCAGTTTCAAGCTGTAGTTTATAGAGTGGCTCTGTTATTTTATGTCGAACTATTTTACTGATTTTTCTAAAACTTATACGATAACTCTCAGGATCAAATGCTAGGGTTTCGTAATTAAGATCTGATATGTCCAAAATTTCACATCCACTTGAATAGATTACTCTGTTTGATTTTTCTATTAATTTATCTACGAATTCCCCTATTTTAACGATTTTAACAGTTTTGTTTTCTTTAATTACTACGGGTTCATTATAATCTACAGAGCAAACAATAATGTCATAGTTTTCGAGCCATTTATCTGATGAATCGTAGTCACCTGTAGATAATGCTACTTTTACCCCTATTTGTTCATATTTTTTGAATTCTTCGTATTTTTCATTGGCTAGAGCTCTTAATGGTACTAAATATAGGGCTTTGCCACCTTCATTTAAGATTGATTTTAACATTGCTAGCTCTGCTACAAGAGTTTTTCCAGAGGCTGTTGGTATGGCTAAAACTAAATTCTCATGATTAAGAGCCCCTTTTTTGATGGCTTCTTCTTGTGGAGGATATAAATTCACTATTCCCTGTGAGATAAGTAGTTCTTTTATTTTTTGTGGTATGTCTAGCTCTTCTATTTTAATTCTTTATTTCCCCCGTTTGCTAAGCTTTCTTGACATGGTCCGGTCTTGGCTCGAAAATTATACCTTCCTTTTTCATTCGTTCTATAGCTCTTTTAACAAATTCTTCATCAATACCTTCTATGCTTGCTCTTTCAATAAGCTTTGATACTGGAACTGCTTTATCTACGTCTTCACTCAGTTCATCTATTAAATCTAATATTTTTTCCATTTTGTCTCTTTGCGACTTGCTGTGCCCTGTCATTATTAGGTCTATGTCAAGTTGCCCCGTTTCGCTATCTATTCCTACTTGTTGTAAGGAGAGTTTCATAAGGCGTATTGCTTCCTCAGCATCTTCAACAGTTACTTTATCTCTGAGAGCCA
Organism: Candidatus Odinarchaeota archaeon; assembly: GCA_021158895.1. Taxonomy (GTDB): domain Archaea; phylum Asgardarchaeota; class Baldrarchaeia; order Baldrarchaeales; family DXJG01; genus DXJG01. The sequence goes on from JAGGSW010000033.1 coordinate 24,562, forward strand.
TCCTTGCATGAGCTTCAGCTAATCTAATTAAGGCTTCTAATTGCCTCGCCGTTATAGGCACAGGGGATGTTGGAGCTTCACCTATACTCCTAAGCTCTAAATAGAACTGTTCAATTCTTTTCGCTGCCTCAGGAGTTAACACCGGATGAACATTTTTCCTAGCATATGCAATGTATTTTCTAAGAAGGTCAGGAGGTATAGGTGGCTCAACGGTTCTCATTTGATGCAAAGCAAGAATATGCTCAGCTACCTGTTTATCCACCTCTACCCTAGGCCTATCTGTCAAAATAAAAATCAAATCAAAACGAGACAAAATAGTCGGTGGAAGATTAATGTTATCCGCTGGAGGCCTATAATGATCATACCTACCAAGCTTAGGGTTAGCAGCAGCCAAAATAGCTGTACGAGCATTAAGAGTAGCGACAATACCAGCCTTAGCAATACTAATTGTATTGTGGAGCACAAGTCCATGACTTATGAAATTCCTTGTTGGCTCCACTGTAACATCATAAACCCATTCTGTTTCGAACTTTCCATTATTTTCTACGATTTCCACTTTCTCTATTTTTTCACCATTTATGCTTATTTCTAACTTCTTATGTCCTTCAGATGAGATTTCTCTAACTGCTGGAACAAGAAGCCCCACTTTTAATTCTTCTGCACTTACAGTTTCAATCTTTCCATCTTTGAAAACAAACACAGGATGTTCTGGGGTCACGAGTATCTCTTTACCATTTGAATATAGTATTCTTATAAATCGACTCGGTGCTTTATGTCTGCTAACCCTGTTGATTTTTGTCCTGAATATTTTATCAAAGTCTGTAGTGAGAATTTCGATATTTAGATCCGATACTGGAAGAATTTCACAATCTATCCCGTATATTTTCCTATCTAGAAATTGTTCGAAAAGATTATCGACAAAATCTCCGATTTTAACCTTGGTTCCATCTGCTAAAGTAATTTCAAAGAAAGGATGATAAGACTGCTGTTCCATCGCTTCGTGGATAGCTACCCTGTCCTGTGGGTTCATTTTGTCAAATTCGTCAATGCATGCGACACCGCGATCTGAGAGCACTAGTGCTCCTGCTTCTAGACTCATTCCACCCGTTTCTGGGTCTCTTATTACCGCTGCGGTGTTGTGAACTATAATTCCGTTGGCTATGAAATTATGGGTTTCTTTAACTGTTAGGTCGTAAACATAGGGGATATTCTTTGAATCTAAAATTTCTACGTTCTTTATTTTATCCCAGAATATGTCTGAATTAGCTAGTTTGTCGAGGTATTGTATCACTTTTCTGGCGAGTTCTATTTGAATGCGGGTCTGATTGATCTTAATATTTAGTTTGTGAGCTAATTTTTTGTTTTTCTCATTTAGTAATGTTGCTAGTTTTTCTAAAATGTCTAGAGGCACCTTTATATTCCTGTTCTTTCTTCTGAAATATTCGTAGAATTGACTTTTATCAATTCCTAAGTCTTTCTTAAGATCTTTCGATTTATAGCTTGATAAGACAGAGGCTAACTTTTCTTTAATTTCATATGGTAGGGCTATTTTTACTTTTTTAGCTTCTGCATTTCTTAGATGAATAACTATTTCTTGAAGTTTCCTTCTTGAGATGCTACTTCCGTTGTATTTCTTCTTTATTTTTAGGTCGTAAAATTTGCTGACTATTTCTAAGATTTGCCCGATTTTTGGAATAACGTCTACATTGGTGCTAGCTTTTGTTCTTTTTGAAAGAACTTTTTCAAGTTTTTCCTTTTTCGCATTGTATTTAAAACCAATTAGGTCTCTAAACTTTTTCATATTCTCCCCATAAATTGTTAGAACGTACCTATCATGGATGGTTCTTATTACTTTTTTACGCCCATTCATATCTGTAAATTCTTCAACCTTTCCTGCGGAACTTCTTTTTCTTAAGAAAGATATTATCCCGAATCTTAGCAATACTAGTTGTAGTTTTTTCGCTAATTTTTCACTCGTAGTATCAAATTCTATAATTGAAGATCCCGTTTCTCTTTCTACTACACTGGCATCGCAATCGAATAAACCAGAAATAAATGCTGCTAGTTCATTATTGGATAGTGATAACATTATTTCACTCATATCTATTTTGTGTGCCTTTGGAGATTCTGGTATTCCTAATTTTTTAAGTATGTGAGCCACTATTTTTGAATGAAACCTTAAGTAGGGCGTCCCGTGTTTATCGATTCCCTCTTCGACGCTGGCTCCGAAAAGATTTTTAACTAGTTTTTTGAATTTATTTCTAAGTTCTGTTGAGGTATTTGAAAATCTTATTGAATATCCGCCGTAATTTGTTCTTGAAATAGATCCATCTCCTGCGACTAACCCCGCAAAGTACATGAAATCTTGATTAATGCATTTTGGGAGTTTAATTTTACTTCCCATTCTCTGTGAAAAGAAGCCTATGTGATTTGAAATTTCATCATAGGTGTATCCTGCCATTTTTGCTAACTTAATTAATTCATGTAGGGGAATATTGCCTTTTGCATTTGGGTTAACCCAGTTGTAATAGAGTTTATTTTCATTTATTCCTAGTTTTCTGGCAAGTTCTCTTGTAGTTAGATTATATTTTGACTTAAGTTCTTCAAGAATTTTCTTAACAAAAGTCTTAGCTCCATAAACAACTATGTTATCTTGATCTTCTACGAGTTCCAAGGTGAATACTTTTCTTCCCTTTTGTTCTAGTTTTCTTGCAACAGCAACATTGTCTCCCGGAACAAAATCTTTTGCTTCCTTCCATACTATTACTCCGTTTTCGATAGTCATCATCTTTGTTTCTGGGGTTAAGATAATTTGCCTTCCTGTTCTCGTTGTAACCTTTATTAGTTTTTCAGGTGATTTTAGCTTCCAAAACTCACCTGATGGCCTTGTTGAAACATTTAATGGATTTATTGTTTGTATTTTTACTGGGTCTGCACTTTTAGCTACAAGTACGCCATTTTTAATCTGCGTAAGTCCATCTTTTACCTTCTCTTCAAATAGGACTTCTATTGGTAAAAGAGTACTATCAAGTGCAACTAAAGTTCCTGGTGCTACGCAGAGCCCTGCTGCGGTTGAGCCTTTTCCTGATGTGTATATTCCTCTTGGGGCTATTCTTGCGACGTATCTTAGTAGTTGGCTTTTGGCGGTTCCTGGATCGCCTACTAGGAGTATGTTTGGTTCTCCTCTTATTCTCATTCCGTCTGGGAGTGTTTTTGGTACTCCTCCGAATAGTAGGAGTGCTATTGCTTCTTTTATGTCATCGTAGCCGTAGATTGATGGTGCGATGGATCGTATTATTTTTTTGTGTATCCATTGGTCTTTTGCTAGTTCTAGTATTTTTTGTTCTTCTTCTGGAGCTATTTCTAGTCTTTCTGCTTCTTTTTCGGTTAGTTCTACGTAGTTTGTTTCTATGAATACTCTGAATGTGGCTGTTTTTCTTCCTCGTTGCCCGAATTCTGGGGAGGTTTTTAATATGCCTATTACTGTTACTCGGTCTCCTGGTCTGGCGATGTCCACTAGGTCGTCTTTGAGGTAGGCATCAATGAAGCGGGGAAGTTGTCCTGGTGGTAGGTCTTCAGGTCTTTCTTGTACGCGTATTTTTTGCCAGTCGATAAATTTTGATTCTTCGACTATTAGTTTGAATGGTCCTTTTCTTCTACATGTTGGATTTGTACATTGGACAGGGGGGGTGTATTTCCCCTCTTCTTGGAGGACCACTATTTTTTCGTGGCATCGTTGGCATTCAAAAACAGCTTCAATTAATTGTGGTTTTACTTCGCTTGCCCTTGTTATTATGCCATCTATAGCCACGAGTTGCCCTATGTGGTGGGATCTTATTTTTCTTAATGATATTTTTTCTGGGAGGTTTTTAAATCTAGGGTAGAATTTTTCTATTTTTTTAGCGTAATCGGGGTCCTCTATTAGCATGACATTTTTTATTGCTCTTGAAGCTGATTCAATAAATTCCTCTGGGTTTTCAAGTGTCTTTTTAGCGAGTTCAGGATCGAATCTTAATAAATCTTCAAAGTCTATTATAAGCGACTTACTGCCTGTTAACGACATTTTTTGTAGCATAACACGATATTTGTAGGTTCCATCCTCTGTTCTGTAGCTTTTAATAAAATCTTCAAATCTTTCAATGGGGTCAAATATTCCTTCAATCTTCATATTCATGTTTTTCTCCTTCTAATACTCTTCTCTTCCAAGTAGACAAGATTTTTGAAAGATATTTGTAAAGTATTTTTTCTTCTGGTAGTAATGATCTGGTGGATGTTGATAATTCGGAGTTTTGCATGGATAGCTTTATGATTTTCCCTGTTCTTACAGTGATAAGATCTCTTAATGCTATTTTAAACTTCTCGTTGTTTTCTTTTGTCGTTTTTCTCAGCTTTTCTCCATGCTTTAACCCTATATACGACATGTTTTTTAGTTCTTGAATTTCTGGTATTTGTGTTTCTTTCCATACATATTTGTAAATGTCTGTATACGATACATTAATTGGAAATTCTTTAAGTTCAGCTTTCCCCTCCTCTATTAGTGGTATTGCTTGCCAAAGTCGAAGTTCTATAATATCATCTTTTTTAAAAGGTCCGATGTTTTTCTTTCCCAGAGATAACTGTGGTATATCTTCAAGTATCTTTATTTTTACAATCATATTTTTTAGTTTAAAGGAAAGTCTTTTTAGCTCCGTGTCTTCGTCAGTAAAGAAAGTTGACATTAATGTCACCTAATGAAATTATAACGAATAGCTTAAAAAATGTGGGATTATTTCAATTAATAGCTTTTGTGGAGTTGAAAATTTTATGACGTACATTTTAAAGTGTCCGAAATGTGGAAATGTTTCTAAAGAAATGGGGCCTAATTATCTATGTGAAAAATGCGGCACATTATTAGAATATGTTTATGACTATGAAAACATCGATTTTAATTTTGAAGCCACTAGAAATGGTAATATTTGGAGATACGAAAAAATTTTGCCCAATATACGAAGAAGAATAACTTTAGGTGAAGGAGGAACTCCGCTCAAGATAGCTGAAGATTTAGCGAGAAAAATAGGATTAAAAACTATATTTCTTAAGGATGAAACTTTAAACCCAACAAATTCATTCAGAGACCGGGCTGCAGCTTTAATGGTTTCTCAAGCATTAGATTATGGATATAAGAAGATAGTTTGCGCGTCTAATGGTAATCTTGGTGCATCTATTGCTGCGTATTGCGCAAAAGCTCATATTCATGCAAAGATCATTGTTCCTAAAGCAACTCACATTGGGAAACTCGCTCAAATGTTTATTTATGATGCAGAAGTGGTGGAAAAAGGAGAAACATTAGACGATTCTTTAATTTTCGTTAAAAGAATCCTTACAGATAAGAATTTTTATGATGCAACCGCCGAACATAATTCTTTAACTATCGAGGGCCAAAAAACTATATCTTTCGAAATAGTTGAGAAAATGGGGATCCCCGATTGGGTTATAGTCCCCATGGGGAGTGGTGGAACAATCTATTCTCTTTGGAAAGGATTTATCGAGTTAAGGGAAATGGGTATTTTGGAAAATTTACCCCATATGGTGGGTGTTCAAGCAGAAGAATGTTCTCCAATAGTAAAAATGTTTTTAAATAAAAAAGACCACGGTTTTGAGAAAATGGGTATAAATACGCAGGCATTAGCTATATTGGTTAAGAAACCTGCTAACAGTTTTCTTGCTTTAAAAGCTATTAAAAATTCTAATGGTATTGCTGTAGCTGTTTCTGATAATCAAATCATGTTGGCAGAAAAACTTCTCGCCAAAACTGAAGGCTTATTTGCCGAACCAGCGAGTGCTTCAACTATAGCCGCTCTTTCAAACTTATTGAACGAAGGAATTATCAATAAAAGCGATAAGGTTGTCTGCTTGATAACAGCAAGCGGATTAAAAGCCCCATATGTTTTAGAAGCAATTATTCGTAGAGGAAAGAAAATTAGCTTTAGAAAGAGCCTAGGTGTCAAGCTTCAAATTTTAAAACTCCTTGATATGGGAGTTTCTTATGGATATGAATTGTGGAAAGCTTTGGGAAGGGATATAAGTATTCAAGCTGTTTACCAGCACTTAAATGAGTTGGAAGAAAAGGAGCTTGTAAAAAGTGATTGGAAAGAAAGAAGAAAATATTACCAACTGACAGAGAAAGGCAAACATGTCTTGAACTTGCTTGAAACTTTGATCTTGCTATTTTAAACGGTTAATTATATAGATTCTATTTTTAAGAATCTTGCTGCACATGAAACGCACGGATCATAAGCGCGGACAAGTTTCTCTGCTTCTAAAGTCATTTTGTCTCTTGGAAGGTTTAATATTTGGGGCACGTATTTTTTTAGGTCCTCTTGTAAGTTTCTGAGATTTTGTGCGGTTGGGGTAATTATATTGGCTGCTTCAACTTTTCCGTGCTTATTTATTTTGTAGTGATGAATTAGTAGCCCTCTGGGTGCTTCTGTTGCAGCTACACCCTCTCCTTCCCTGATTTCAAAGTCGACCCTATTCTTTGATGGTTGTGATTCGATTAATTTTTCTACGAGAGAAATTGCTTCATCGATGAAGTGTATTATTTCTAATGCTTGAGCAACATTATTCATAAAGGGAGAGTAGCTAGGAAACTTTAGTCCGTAAGTTTTTAAAAATTCCTTAGCGGTATCGGAAAGACACTTGTAACTTATATTAATTCTAGCTAGTGCGCCAACCATATAACTACTCTCACTATTTCTGAGGAGATAGTGTCTCGCTGTGGAATATGGTACCCTTATACCCTTTATAAAGTCACAATACATTTCAGGAGGGAAACTTGATCCGTGGAGTAAAGTTACATTTCCTTCAAGCAGAGGTATTCTGCCCTCTTTGCTTACAGCTAAGTAATCGGTTTTTCTTTCAAAAGACGGCATTTCAAGCGAAAATATTAAATTAACGGCTTCTAAAGCTTCTTCTTTAAATTCTTTAGCCACCCTGAGTAGGCTTTCTAATTTATGCTTTGTCGGTAGAGTCGAAAAACCCCCTACTATAGGAGTAACTGGGTGAACTGATCGTCCACCTATAATTTCGGTTATGATGTTTGCTAATTTTTTCATTTTAAGCGCTTTCTTCACGTCTTTTTCATATTTTGGAAGCATTGACAATACGCTTTCGTATCCCAAAAAATCTGGTAGAACGAAAAAGAACAGGTGAAGCACATGGCTTTGTAGATGGCCTCCGATTACTAATATTTCGCGTAAATATTCAAGTTCTTCGGGTAATTCTATTCCAAGAGCTTTCTCCACTGCCTGAGTTGATGAAACTTTATGTATGACAGGACATACTCCGCACATTCTGCTTGCAATGTCTGGTATTTCTCTATAGCTCTTTCCTTTCAATATTTCTTCAACTAGACGAATACCTTCTGTAGCCTCTACTCTTAACTCTTTAACTACTTCATTTTCAAGTTCCACCGTCACAGTTAGATGACCTTCAATTTTTGGAATATCTTTTATTGTGATTACGTCATTCAATTCAGATTACCTCCTCTCGACCTCGCTTTTTTGCAGTTTTTGAAGATGTTTAAGGAAGCTTGGCACTTCTATTTGGTGTTTCTGGAAAATTTCAATAAGCGAATCTATGTTTGCATCTTCGGCAAGTCCACGGCAACCTATACATTCTTTACCAACGGATGGACAAATTGCGTTGCATCCTCCCCTTATGATTGGTCCGAGACAAGGTAATCCTGCTTCGATGAGACAAGCTTTTTCATGTAGTATACATTCGGCACAGACATTGTAAGATTTAGGTCTTGGCGTTTTTCCAATTAAGAGATTCTTGAAAAGCTCTAAAAACTCGTTTTTGTCTATTGGGCATCCATATAAATAATAATCAACAGTTACGTACTGGTCAAGTGGTTGCGCGTTAACTAATGCTTCTTTCAGCTGTAATGGATTTTCGTAGTTTTTAAAATCCTTCACTAGGAATTTTCCGCCTGTACAGGCACATTCACCGAGTGCTACTAAAATTTTTGAGTTTTCTCTTAATTCTTTCACTTTTTTAACTTCTTTTTCGCTTGTTATGCATCCCTCGATAAACGCTATGTCAAGAGGTACTTTTTCCTTTTCTTCCTTCAGTACCCTAAAATCTACAATATCCACTTTACTTAATAAGTCAAGTATTTGATCTTCTAGGTTTAATATTTGTACTATGCATCCTTCACATGACGCTAAACTAAATATTCCAACCTTAGGTTTTTTATTAATCATTTATATCCCTCTAAATTGCTGTTTCTAGGAAATCTTTAGTTTCTTTATAGGTAAAGACTGGCCCGTGTTTGCATACGTATTTTCTTCCTATGTTGCAGTGTCCACATATCCCTATGCCGCATTTCATTAATCGCTCAAGAGATAGAAATATTTGATCTTCTGGAAACCCTAATTTCAGGAGTTCTTTTGTCACAAAGTGCATCATTATTGGTGGACCACACATTACAGCAACGGTGTTCTTCGGATCTACTTCGATTTCCTTAAATAGTACTGTTACAACCCCTACGGTTCCTTTCCAAGTCTCGTCGCCTACATCAACTGTTAAATGTACGTCCACGTGTTTTTTCCATGTTTCTATTTCCTTTTTGAATACTATGTCTTTTGGTGTTCTTGCTCCATACATTAATGTTAATTCGCCGTATTTTTCGCGATTTGAGAGAACGAAATTTATAAGCGATCTCAATGGTGCAAGTCCTATTCCGCCGCCGATAAACAGTATGTTTTTATCCTCAAATTTGTGTGTTGGAAAGCCGTTTCCAAAAGGACCTCGTACTCCAACAGCGTTTCCTTCATTTAATTTAAATAACGCGTTTGTGACATCGCCTACTCTTTTTACTGTTATCTCGAAGAAGTTCTGCTGATTCGGTGATGACGATATCGAGAATGGTGCCTCACCATAACCGAAAACTGATAACTCGATAAATTGTCCTGGCTTGTAGTTAAAGTTTCTTTGAACTTCCTTATCTTTAAAGATAAGTTTGAAGGTTTTTATGTCGGGAGTTTCTTCTCTAATTTCTGATATTGTTACAATATCGGGAATGTATACGTTTTTCATTTTACATCCCTAAGACTTTTTTGAGAATTTCTCTTATGTCGATTCCAGCAGTACAGACATGTATACAACGACCACATCCTACACAAAAGATACTTCCAAATTCATCTACAGGATAACAATATTTATCGTATATTCTTTGTTTAACCCGAGATATTCTCTCTTTTCTGAATATTTCTCCTCCAGCAACTCGAGTGAAGCTTAAAAAGTGACACGCATCCCATTTTCTTACTCTTTTGCCCTCCTTAAGTGTTAGTTCCATTACGTCGTATACGTCAAAACAATGGCAAGTTGGGCACGCAAAGTTACATTTCCCACAAGCAACACACTTCCTTCCATATTCATTCCAGAGTTCATCATTAAAAACTCTTATAAGCTTTTGATATAGCTCATTAGCCCCTGTCAGTTGGTTTCTTGATAATTTTTCTTCAACTTCACGTATTTTCTGATCACGCTTGATAAGATCATTTTCAGTTGCCTCTTGGAATAGATCTGAGTTGGAGTTTATAATATCCTTTCCCTTCTCACTTCCTATTTCAACAAGAAAGAACTGGCCGATATCCGTAAGCAGTAAATCGAACCCCTCTTTAATTGATGGCCCGCTTTTAGTAAAATTACAGAAACAATACTCAGTTGGATTATTGCAGGTTATACAGATTATTATCGTGTTTTTCCTGCGAGTTACGTAATAAGGATCAACTATTTCACTAATGAACACTTTATCTAGTAAAGTTAATCCATGTACATCACAAGGCCTAATTCCAATAAGAACTCGTTTTTCTTCCTTTATTTTGTCCAAGGGGTCACCAATTTCTACATCGTTATTATTTCTTATTTTAAAGGTGAAAAGAACCTCTTCTGGGGGGAAAAATATTTTTTTGGGTGGAAGCAGTGGAACCCCAGCCACATCCAACCTAAGTTCTGACCAATCCGATATTTTTTCAAAAGCAATTATTCCGTTTTTTTCCGTTGGACCATAAACTTGAAATTCTTTCAAGAATCGTTCAACTAGCACACCAAGTTTTTTCTTCGACAATACCATATATTTTTCCATCTTTTGCACCCAGCTCCTACAGTTTAACAAAAATTGATATTTATTGTTTATTTTCGGTTAGGTTTCTAACTATAGGTGAAATCCGCCATCTATTTTGTGTAAACCGCCTATGCCCACGATATTTGTTTTTTCGCCCATTTCTGGTAATTTAGACTTAAATACTTTTTTCTCAGTTTTTTCTTTATTAACATATGATATTATTATAGATGGGATTTATAGATCATGACGTTTCAATGTTTGTTAGAGAAAAATTTAAAAATGCATCAGACCCCCCCATTACTTTACTTCCCGGAGGTGTGTATATGACCGAAAAAATAGCTGTTATTGGAGGAACAGGAGACTTAGGGTTTGGCTTAGCGCTACGTTGGGCTAAGGCTGGGAAACATATCATTATCGGTAGTAGAAAAGAGGAGAAAGCTAAGAAAACTGTTGAAAAAATGCGGACAATATTAGGAAAAGATGTAAAAGTAGAAGGAAAGGTTAACTATGAAGCCGCAGCAGAAGCCGACATAGTTGTTTTGTCAGTTCCATTTTTTGCACAAATTGGTATCTTAAAAAGTATTAGAGACGCTTTAGAACCTGGAAAAATTCTTGTAGATGTGATTGTACCGCTGGCAACGGCTATAGACGGACCACCTACCAAGACTCTCGGAGTTTGGACAGGTTCTGCAGCAAAATTAACCGAACAACTAGTACCAAAAGGAGTTAAAGTTGTTGCAGCTTTTAAGAACGTGCCTGCTGACGCCGTGCAGAACTTAGATGAGGATGTTGATTGCGATGTTATCGTTTGTGGTGATGATGAAGAAGCAAAAAGGAAAGTCATGAAACTGGCGGAACTAATACCGGGGGTAAGGGCAATAGATGGAGGTCCCTTAGAAAATGCTCATGTAATCGAAGAATTAACTGCATTCTTAATTGGCATCAATATAAAGTATGGAGTTAAAAATGCTGGAATTAGAATCACAGGCATTAAATAAATCTTAAAGTAGCAACTAGCGATTTTCACTTAATTATACAGCCAAAACATTAAATACCTCTTTTTACGAATCTTACTTCTAGAGCAAATTAATAGAAAAAGTATCTTAACAATTTAAAGGTGGGTTTTGCATCGTTTGAAGACAACTTGTATCGAGAGTTATTTAAGTTGTGTTAAGAAAATATATACGATGTTAAACTATCGATTTTATGATGTTGGAGGGTGATGATTATAATGTCTGAAATGATGTGGACTGAAAAGTATAGGCCTAGGACTTTGGATGAAATAGTTAATCAAGAGGAAATTGTGTCACGTTTAAAGCATTTTGTAAAAACTAAAGATTTTCCTCACTTACTTTTTGCAGGTCCACCTGGAACTGGGAAAACAACTGCAATATTGGCATTTGCCCGTGATCTCTTTGGTAAATATTTTGAAGAGAATTTTCTTGAGCTTAATGCTAGTGATGAAAGAGGTATAGATATTATTAGAACTCGTGTTAAGGATTTTGCTCGCACTAGAGCTATAGGAGATGTACCAGTGAAAATTATAGCTTTAGATGAAGCGGATAATATGACAGCTGATGCTCAACAAGCTTTGAGAAGAACTATGGAAAAATATACACGTACTGCTCGTTTTTGTCTTATATGCAATTATTCTTCAAAAATTATTGAACCGATTCAAAGTAGATGTGCTGTTTTTCGTTTCTCGCCCTTAAAAGATGAAGACATCGCCAAGCGGCTAAAGTGGATTGCTGAGCAAGAGGATGTAAATCTGACTGAAGATGGCGTACAGGCTATCCTTTACGTCGCTGAGGGAGATATGAGAAGAGCGATTAATATTTTACAAGCAGCTTCTGCCTTGGGTACAACCGTGAACTCGGAGACTGTTTATAAAGTTACCGGAAGAGCGCGTCCTGAAGAAGTTAGGGAAATGATTAATTTGGCTCTTTCGGGCAAGTTTATAGAAGCCAGAAAGAAGTTATATGAGCTTCTTATTACTTATGGTCTTTCTGGTAGCGATATTGTTCGGCAGATACATCGGGAAATTTACAATTTGAATATTCCAGAGGAATGGAAAGTAAAACTAGCAGAATACACTGGAGATATCGATTTCAGACTTAGCGAAGGCGCTCATGAAGATATTCAGTTAAGTGCACTGCTTGCTCATTTTGCCCTCGCAGGTACTCAGATGCGGAAGGGGGATAAAATAGGTTGAGTGCTATTCCATGGACAGAGAAGTACGCCCCTAGAAGAGTCTCTGAAATAGTTAGAAACACTGAGGCTGCTATGAAATTATTAAGGCTCGTGAAAGAGTGGAAACCTGGTAGTAAGGGAATTTTACTTTATGGACCGCCAGGTACTGGTAAAACCGTTAGTGTTTATGCTGTTGCAAACGAACTAAATTATGAAGTCATCGAGATGAATGCTAGTGATACAAGAAATGTTCAAAATGTTATGCGTATTGCTGGTTCTGCTGCTATGCAAGCACCTCTCTTTGCAAAGAGAGGAAGAATAGTTTTAATTGATGAAATCGACGGCCTCAGTGGAAGGGAAGATAGAGGGGGGCTCGGAGCCATTATAAAGGTTATTAAGAACGCACGAGTACCTGTAGTTCTTACGGCAAATGATCCATGGGACCCCCGATTTGCTTCATTAAGACAATACTGTAAACTTATAGAGTATAAAAGATTGACCATGTGGGACGTTGTTAAGGTTCTTCGTTCAATTTGCCAGAAAGAAGGAATCATTGCTGATAATGAAGTTCTAAAGGAAATCGCGAAAAATGCCGAGGGTGACCTTCGCTCAGCAATAAACGACCTTCAGGCCCTAGCTGAAGGAAGGAAAAGATTAACAAAGGGGATGCTAGGTATTCTTGCCCGCAGAGACAGAGAAAAGAATATTTTTGAAGTTTTAAGAATGCTTTTCTCGGCTAAGACTGCTAGGATGGCGACTTTTGCTTTGAGCACAGCTGATGTTGACTATGAAATGTTAATGCGATGGATAAGTGAAAACATTCCTTATCATATGAATGATGTGGAAGAATTAGCCAAAGCTTACGATGCCCTTTCGCGTGCAGATGTATTCCTTGGAAGGATTAAGCGTGAACAAAATTGGAAACTTTTGCCTTATGCTTTTGAACTTATGTCTGCTGGTGTGGCGCTTGCACGTACTAAGTCCAAATTTAAGTTTGTTAAATATAGTTTTCCCTCATTACTTAGGGAACTTAAATCGTCCAAGGAACAAAGAGATCTACAAAAGAAAGTCGGAGAGAAAATTAAAAAGCGCTGCCATACCTCCGTAACAAGGGCTATCAATGATTTTCTACCATTTATAAGAACTATCTTCAGAAGTAATCCAGAGATGGGAGCTAAAATGGCTAGGTGGTTCAGATTTAATGAAGAAGAAATAGCTTTTATTACAGGTGATAGCAAGTCCTCAAAGGAGATTATTAAACTTTTAAGGTAATGTTTGCTTTCATGAAGTACGATTTAAATGAAAGAAATATCTGCTCTAATAAATTATTGCCACTTAGTACGTTTTTTATATGTTCAAGAAAGTTAATTACTGCTTTTGGGATAAGATAAAAAGTAACAGAGTATTTTATGTTGTATAGTATTAAGCCGTTAGGAGACGCGTATTTTAGTGGTATTATGTTTTTAATTATTGGGTTTAAGAGCAGAGATAATCTTTATGGGTTATATTTCGTTTTTCT
>JAGGSW010000175.1 GCA_021158895.1 Candidatus Odinarchaeota archaeon
GCTTTCTAACAACAGGTTGTGAAAAGCTAGATAAATTAATATGTGGGGGCATCCCCATTGGCCATATAACTCATATATACGGTCCTGCAGGTACTGGGAAAACAACCTTTGCTCTCCAATGTTCGGTTAATTCAGCTTTAAATGGATATAAAACCGTTTTTATTGACACGGAAGGATCTTTTTCGATTGAAAGACTTAAACAGATTTCTGAAGATTATTTTGATTTTATAGTGGAAAAAATTATTGTTTTTCGCCCGTCTACCTTTAGCGATCAATCTGATTTAATTGATATTCTTGATGATATGTGTAATAAAAACACACGACTTATAGTTTTTGATACAATAACTAGGTTATACCGGGCAGAACTGTTAGAATACAGAAATACTCATATCTTACAGCATGAACTTAATCGACAAGTGGCTTTTCTTTTTAAAATAGCTAAACAAAAAAATGTTGCAGTCCTCTTGACGAATCAAGTGAAATCTTCATTTAGAGAAGAAGATTTAGAAGCTGTTGCATCTAGTATTATAAATTGGTGGGCCAGTATAGTCATTAAATTCGTTCGAGAAAAAGAGATTGAGCGAAGAGCAGAAATAGTAAAACACTATAGTAAACCGTCAGGCGCATCAATAACCTTCCTTATAACATCAAGGGGTCTAAAATAGGTGATAGCATGTTGCCTCTGTGGCTTGAAATACTACTAGCTTTATGGTTTATCTTACCCGCATACGTCGCAAACGCTTTTGCGGTCATATTTAGTGGGGGGCCTCCTATAGATTTTGGCAGATTTTTCATAGATGGAAAACGTATATTTGGAGACGGAAAAACCGTTGGAGGTTTTGTAGGCGGAGTCATTATCGGTATTATTGTAAGCGGAATACAAGCAATGTCATCATTGCATATTTTAAAGCTGATAGCGATTTATTACGTAATAGATATTTATGTGGCTTTTCTCATTAAGTCATCGCTTCTAAGGGGATTTCTCTTATCGTTTGGGGCTATGTTTGGGGACTTAATCGGATCATTTGTAAAAAGAAGATTTGGTTTAAGAAGAGGAGCGCCTGCACCTTTGCTGGATCAATTAGATTTCCTTTTGGGCGCAATGCTCTTTGCTAATTTGATAGGTCCCCTACAGTTAAAATATGTCATTATTCTTTTAATAATAACACCAATAATTCACTTAAGCTCAAACATCATTGGATACATGTTTAAATTAAAAAAAGAGCCCTGGTAATCGCATATTCATCTTTTAAATATTCCCGGAGCCTTTTTGATAAATAGCCAGTTTAAACCTATATACCCTATAAGCGCCAGCACAATTCCCATAAGCAATAAGGTTTTTGCATAGTTTGGTCTGTAAACATGCTTTGTACTCTGATACATTATTAGAAATCCGATAAATCCAATCACCATAAAAGTAAAGGCAACTAATCCCTCAATTACCGTTTGTCGCGTTAACTCTCCTATGACTATAAAGCCTTCAGGTAGTGTCTTATAATTTACAACAGCAAACACGCCTCCACCAAGTATGAAGAGAATGAACGACATTGCAAGTATGAAAAGTGCATCTGGTGATGGCGTTTTCCTAGGTATTTTAAACCTAGGCTTCTCTAGACGTAATCTAGGCTTCTTTAGTATTTCAGGCCACCAGAGGCGAACCATTTAGAGTCCTCCAAGATGCTGATTCATGAACCTCTATACAAGTTTTTAAGCTTATAAGCATATCCTCAACTAAATTAGTAGCTGCACAAATTGAAATGGGTCAGTTATAAGGTGATTAGAAAAACTCATAAACACATGTGGTACCGATAAAAATAGAGATAATTGGAGGGGTCTAAAATTTCCAGGGAAAAGAAAAAACCCAAAGAAATAATGGATCTACCAGGCGTCGGACCATCCATAGCAAAAAAACTAAGCGAAGCGGGCTATAAGAGCATAGCAGCAATAGCCGTCGCAACGCCATCTGAACTTGCTGCAGCTGCAGACATTGGACAAACAACGGCCCAAAAAATTATTGAAGCTGCAAGACAGGCCTTAGAATTTGGGTTCGAGACTGCAGATAAAATTTATGAACGAAGACAACGCGTTGGGAAAATAACAACCTGCTCAAAAAATCTAGACAGACTACTTGGAGGAGGAATAGAAACCCAAGCCATAACTGAAGTTTTTGGAGCTTATAGAACGGGAAAAACGCAACTTGCACATCAATTGGCAGTAAATGTTCAACTACCTCCAGAAAAGGGTGGTTTAGAAGGAAGAGCCATTTATATAGACACAGAAGGGACCTTTAGGCCAGAAAGAATATATCAGATGGCCCAAGCTGTGGGGCTAGACCCTAAACAAGCTCTAAAAAACATAATTTATGCAAGAGCATATAATTCCGATCATCAAATGTTATTAGCTCAACAAGCACAAGAAATAATATCAGAACAGAGCGTAAAACTTTTGATAATTGATTCAATAATGTCTCATTTCAGAGCAGAATATCCAGGAAGGGAAATGTTAGCAGAACGTCAACAAAAACTGAATAAACATCTACATACCCTACAAAGACTAGCTGACATTGAAAATATCGCCGTGTTTGTAACAAACCAGGTAATGGCTAGACCCGATGTATTTTTCGGGGACCCAACCGAGCCAGTGGGTGGCCATGTATTAGCTCATGTGCCCCAAACAAGATTGTATTTGAGACGCAGTAAGGACAACAGAAGAATCTGTAGACTTGTAGACTCACCGTACCTGCCTGAAGGAGAAGTTGTTTTCATAATATCTGAAGAGGGTATTCGAGACCCCTAGACTAACCCAGCTTCATAATGGTTTTACAGTATTAACAGCAAAAGGAAGGGATAAAGCATAGTTTACAAGAAAGCTAGCGATACTTAATTCTTCGATTTTTGATAAATTTTTTGAAAATGGACATGTAAAGGCATTCTTCTGGCGATATTATCATGCTTTCGAGATTAATTGTATAATCAGTAAATGTAATTGGTGCACCCCTAATTAGAACTGCTGGGACCATTTCTCCAGCTTCACCCATTAAAATCTCTGCAGCAGATGCCAAATTATCGGCTATTGCTCGTCTCGTTATCATTAATGGTTTCCCAAATATGTCTAGTTTTCCCCTTTCATCAGATACTGGCACAAAGCCAGCAACTCCTAAAGCAATGCCTATAGTTCCAAGTCTCAGCGGCTGGGTCCTACTATCAGCAATTATAACGCCAATTTTTTTGCCAGTCTTTTCAAATATTCGTCTTCTAACTTCTTCAGCGGTTTTCATGGGATCCTTAGGTAATAGGACGACGCAACCTGGTGGAGCATTAGATTTATCAATTCCAGCATTAGCAATCAAAATACCACGCTTTAAAGTAAGAATAACGTGAGAAATGCCACCAAGAATCTCATCAGCTTCACGTAAAATCAATTCAGCCAGTTCAGGGGTAACGTCATACTTTTTGGCCAGTTCAAAAGCCCTGGAACTAGGTTGTATTTTGCTTAATTCTATAACTCTTCCTTCAGCTGTTGCGACAGCAGTTTCAGCTAAAACTAATATATCATTA
The DNA here is from genome assembly GCA_021158895.1 of Candidatus Odinarchaeota archaeon. Classification (GTDB taxonomy): domain Archaea; phylum Asgardarchaeota; class Baldrarchaeia; order Baldrarchaeales; family DXJG01; genus DXJG01. The sequence continues at coordinate 3,558 of JAGGSW010000175.1, forward strand.
TTTTTAATCCTCTCTCCCATTTTCTCCAAAGATTCAAGAACAATTTCAACTATATCGTCTCCCGGAGTAATCACTCTAGTTTTAATCGGTATAAGAGTCATAACCACTTTCTTTACACACTCCCAATATATGTTTCAAAAGTTTTGCAACTACACCGAGATTAAAGGGCATTTTTTCTATCTTCTTCACCAATCTTCTATATTGAGCGTAGGTTCCAAAAATGATGATAGAACCTTTTTTTAAATGGAAGTCTACCATTTCTTTTGGCAAGGCAGCATCTCCACCGCATGCTAACATTTCTTGTTTAATAATTAACGCAGCTGGAGTACTAATGTTTTCAACAAGTATGGCAATATACGTTGATTTTTGATTAAATATACTCAAAGCTTGTTGATCAACACCTATCTTGATAAGTAGGTCTTCTATATCGCCAAGATAGCCAGAAGTGTATAGTAAAGTGGCACTTATTCCCTCTACACTTGAACTTACGACTCTTCTTTTAATTGCTTCGGCTATTTTGACTACTTGCAAAGTCTCCTTGACATCATGGGTTCTTACTAGATGAGCGCCATTATATACTGCAATAGCAGTGGCTGCCAGACTACCAATCAATCTCTCACTTGGATCGTTAAGATTAAGGATTTTTCCTATAAATGATTTTCTTGAGATTCCCACCAAAATAGGCCTACAAAGAGTCCTTAACCTATTTAAATTCCTAAGTATATGAAGATCTTCTGAAACCTTCTTTCCAAAACCTATTCCAGGATCTATAACAATTTTCTCTTCAGGAATACCAGCATCTTTGGCAATTTGCAAACTTTGCCGGAGAGCATCCTTTATTTTTGGAATGCTTCCTACATCCCCAGGACGAGCTTCAGCAGCCATCACAATAACTGATGCATCGTATTCTGAAATTACTTGGGCCATTCCTTTGTCAGCCTTTAAACCGCTAACATCATTTACGATGGTAGCTCCTTCTCTTAGTGCAGTATCTGCAACCTCTGCCCTAAATGTATCAGCACTTATCGGAACGCTAACAATATCACGCAGTGTGCGTATAGCGAAACGCATGCGTCTTTTCTCCTCCGTAAGAGAAATGGGAGGAGCTCCTGGTGCAGTGGACATTGCTCCTACATCTATTATTTTGGCTCCCTCCTCAATCATTTTTAATGCTTTTTCTTCTATTTCCTTCTTCGACTTTGCGATGGAGCCTTTGTAAAACGATTCAGGACTAACGTTTAGAACTCCGACAATTACTACGTTATAATCGTCACCTATCGGAATATTGGCAATTTCACCCCGTATTTTCATATTTCATCACATCAAAATAAAGTATTTTTTAGTTCATTAACAATTTGCTAGAAATTTTAAAATATTTACAGTTCTAATGAACTTACGGGTACAATTTAATTTAGCTTACTGAACTATCAGACATTTTATTTCTTCTTCGCAATGAAAACCTTAAAAATATTGTTAAGTGTTAGTGATTACAAATTTAAGTTGGTGACATGCCATGAGCCTTCGTAAAACTCACCTGTACGAGTGGCATAAGAAAAGAGCAAAAATGGTGGAATTTGTCGGGTGGTATATGCCTCTTTGGTACGAAGACACTGGTGGAATAATTAAAGAACATATGGCTGTTAGAGAAAGCGTAGGAATTTTTGATGTCACACATATGGGGCGTTTTCTAATTAGTGGAAGTGGTGCTGAAAGTTTCTTGCAATACGTAACTACGAATAACGTTAAACGACTAAAAAAACTTGGACAAGGACATTACTCTGTTGTTTGTAACGAGAAAGGCGGAATAAAAGATGATATTACTCTATTTAGGATCGAAGATAACAAATATGTAATGGTTACCAATGCTGTGAATAGAGAAAAAATATACAAGTGGTTTAAAGCTAAATCGCAAGACTTCGATGTTAAAATTGAGGACATCTCTGATATAACTTGCATGTTTGCTGTTCAGGGCCCAAAAGCTCGATCTACACTTGAAAAGCTCGCTAGCGACGATCTTAGCGGGATAAAGAGGTATTGGTGTATATTGACGAAACTTGGAGGATACAATACTATAGTATCCAGATCTGGATATACTGGAGAGGACGGCTTTGAAATAATTATGTTAGATGTTCCATTTTCAGAAAAAGAAAAGGCAGTTGACTTGTGGGAGAAGATTTTAAAGGCTGGAAAGGAGTATGGAATCAAACCTTGTGGGCTGGGTGCAAGAGATACGCTACGGCTTGAAGCTGGAATGGTTCTATATGGAAACGATATTGATGAGAATATTTCTCCGCTGGAAGCTAGACTGGGTTTTGTTGTAAAATTTAAGAAAGGAGATTTCATAGGTCGGGAGGCATTATTAAGACAAAAAGAGGAAGGAGTGAAGAGGAAAAGAGTAGGATTAGAATTATTTGGACGTAGAGTTCCAAGACATGGCTACGAGATATTAAAAGATAATGAAAAAATTGGATACGTTACAAGCGGTGTTTTTTCACCAATACTCGAAAAGGGAATAGGGCTCGGACTTGTAAGTTCTGAATATGCGCAAACAGGTGAAGTTGTCCAAATAAATATTAAGGGTAAACTTGTAGATGCAAAAATAGTTAAGTGGCCCTTTTACGATACGGAAAAATATGGTTATACCAGAAAAGAAAGTACCTAGGAGGGTGATAAAATGAAGGTAAACGACTATGAGGTTCCTGAAGATTTATATTATACCGATACTCATGAATGGTTAAAAAGAGAAAACGGAAAGGTTAGAGTTGGAATTACGGATTATGCCCGAAAACAACTTGGTAACATAACCTATGTAGGTTTCGAAGTCAAGGTGGGTGATGAAGTAGAGTTTAAGCAACCATTCGGAGAAATAGAGTCCGAAAAGGCCACAGAAGACCTTTATTCTCCAGTATCTGGCAAGGTGATTGAAGTTAACGTTGAACTGGAAGACATGCCACAGATAGTAGAGGATGACCCCTATGGAAAAGGTTGGATGCTCCTTATAGAACCAGCAAACCTGGAAAACGACATAAAAAATCTTATGACTGCAAAAGAATACGCTGAATATTTAAAGAAAAAACTTGAAGAAGAATAATTTAGACTACTTTAACTATTTTTTCTTCATTATAATCTGCAACTACACGAATATACCTTTTTAACTCCTTATCTAAATGTTCATCACCAGTATCAACTCTCAAATACTTTATTGTAGAAAGTTTGTATTTCGTCGCTATAACAATAATATTCTTAATGCCAACTTTTCTAATAACTCTGGGGCTTATTTGTTGATTACCCCTACCAAAAATAAAACCCTGATTACCGATGGGTGTTATAATAATTTTAGACTTCTGTTTATCTATTGTTTCAAAATCTCTCTTTCTCCAACATCTCTGGCAACTATTTTTCCATTTTTTATGATATCAACACCAAGCAAGGTCTTTTCAACACCTAGGAGATCTGCAATAGCTTTGGTGGTTGTGCCAGGGCCCAGAATATAAAACGTATCGGGATCCATATTTTCAACAATATACCTCGCTATAGCTACCTTATTTTCCTCTTCATTATCTGTTAAAGGGCTGGAGGTCTTTACACCTTGAATAAGTTCAGGTTCGTACGGAACCAAAAGATAACCTTTCAGCTTTGCAGATAATATACCAGCCCTAAAGCTTCTTCATCTATATCCATAACTTCAGCGCGCCTTAAAGGAAGACTTCAGTTAGAAATTTAATTGCAACTTCCGCTGCAGCCTTCGGATTTACTGCAAACACCACGCTGTGCATTTTCACTCCAGTTGGCACACCTATAACGGGAATGCTGTCGCCAATAGCTTCGTAAATATCACAGGCAGTACCATCTCCACCGCAAAAAACAATTAAATCTACCTTAAGTTTTTTCATTTCTTTTGCAGCCTGTTTAGTATCTTCTGCGATTGTTTTTCCCGGAGTTATGTTTCCAATAACTAAAGGTGAGAAACTAACGCTAATTGCCTCATCTTCACCCATTTCGTGGGGTAAGTAATCAACTTTAATTGCTTTTTTAATTGTAATAGAGTTTTTAAGACTATTTTTGGCTTCTGAGGTACAACTGGTTGTACACCTAACTCTATGGCCTTTTTTAATATTTCTTTCCCATCTGTGCCCTTTAAACCTACAATTCCTCCCATGCCAGCTATAGGATTAACGATAAACCCTATTTTCCAGATTTTTTCTTCCATAAATTTCTTCTCCATTTTCTTCGTAATTAGTTACTACCAACAGATGGATCAGAAATTTTTAATAATTTTTGATAAGTGTTAAAGTAGTTACAGTTTTAGCGTGTAAATAACAGTTTCATCGAGGCCGGGTTAAAATGGCTGAAAGATTAAAAAAGCTTGGCAGTATGCTAAAATCATTAGTCACAATACCTAAAGCAAAAATTAGAAAGGATAAGTTACTTTTGTATCTATCGCTTATTTTAATATTCTTTTTCGCTCTGTTAGTTAGAATATATCCGTATTTTTCCTATGGGATTATCCTTAAAGCATATGACCCATATTTCCAGCTAAAATCAACTCTTTATATCATAACTCACGGGTTTGCTGCTTGGTTTAGTTGGGTAGAAAAACCTCCAGGTATCTCCACGTGGTACCCCTATGGGCGTAATATGCCTAAAACATCTTTTCCAGGGATTCCGTGGACAGCAGCGATCCTATACTTCATACTTAGATTTTTAGGAATCGAAGTAGACCCAGTAGCTATTTGTTTCTTCTTTCCAGCGTTCATGGGGGCATTAGCATCAATTGCAATGTTTTTCCTTGCCAAGGAAATAAGTGATAGCACAAAAGCGGGATTACTTTCAGCCTTCTTTCTTGCCTTCATACCAGGATATGTTCAACGTACAACTGCAGGGTTCTTTGATAATGAAGCAATAGGTATCCTACTTATAATAGTAACACTCTACTTTTTCATAAGATCATTAAAAAGAGAATCCTTACTTTCAGGGATTATGGCAGGACTAATTCTCGGATACCTCTCAGCGTCATGGGGAGCATACGTATACGTATATGATTTACTAGCTCTCTATGTACTAATACTTTTTATTTCACGTAGATATTCTAAATCGCTTCTTTTATCCTATACTGCAACGATAAGCATAGGCCTTCTCATAGCTACAAGAGTACCAAGAATTGGGCCAAGCGTGCTGACAAAATCAGATATTCTCCCAGCTCTAGTTATGTTAATGTTACTGTTCGTTTATGAAGCAACCCCACTTGTGTACAACTCAATGATGGTTAAGCGCATTAAAAATATTAAAATTCCGAGAAAAATCATTGGATATCTGCTTCTAACCATCATTATAGTTACATCTTTGGTTTTTGCGTACTTATGGTACACCAGTTTTCCCTTTATCGAGGTCTTAGAAAAAAATGTTAAACCTATAAGTGGAAAATTCTGGACAGTAATAAATCCTCTATATAGAGAAAAAACACGTATAATAGCTTCAGTAGCAGAACATGCAGCTACATCGTGGGCGGAGTTTTACTTTAATTTAAATATTCTTTTATTTGTTTATCCTCTTGGAATATACTTCTCGTTCAAGCGACTAAAAAACGAAGATATTTTCCTGATACTCCTAGGGTTAACTGCCACATACTTTGCTGGATCTATGATAAGATTAATATTGATATTGTCACCAGTGGTTTGTCTTCTTTCAGCATATGCTATTGATCAAATTCTCTCTCCATTCGTGAGAGTTTTAAGGGAAATACGTGAAGGTATGCCCCTGGCAAGACGAAAAAGAGCAAGAATTTCCGGTATTGTTGGTACAGAATACACCGTTGTAACCCTAATTTTTATAGCGTCACTACTTATCTTAACGACGTATTATGGTGCCTATATTTCATCTAAATACATGGCTGGAGTAGAAATGCTACCCAACGGGGAACCAGATTGGCAGGAAGCTCTTATGTGGATGAGATATAACTTGCCAGCGACCGCTATAGTAGCCTCTTGGTGGGACTATGGTTACTGGATAAATACCGTAGCAAATAAAACAACAATAGTTGATAACGCAACTCTCAATAGTACCCAGATCGCATTAATAGGAGCTGCATTTGCACTAAATGAAACGGAAGCGGTAAAGATCTACAAACGGTTTAATGTAACACATGTACTAGTCTTTTTTGGATACTGTGCACAAGGACTTGGTGGCGACGAATTTAAATGGCCATGGATGGTGAGAATTGCAGAGGATCATTTTCCAAAACTAGTGAATGAAAGCCTTTATGGGGATATTACTAGTCCGACAGGAACACTATTTAACTCTACAGTCTATAAAATGCTTTTCTACGGTGAACCAGATCCTCAAAGTAAGTACCTCAGTTACCTAGTGCAATTTATGTTAAAGTATAAATACTTGGCTTATCGGCCAGATCCCTACGGGCGTCTATCTTTAATTGATCAAAGGCACTGGGCGCTTTTTGAAAAAGTATTCAAACCTGTTTATACCTCAAGTAACCGATTTGTTAAGATATATGAAGTAAACTACAGTATACTGGAGGCAAAAATGGAAATTACTGATGTTAAACCATACGCTAATGGGTTTTTCGCTATTACGGTCAACAACACGGGAATTCATGAAATTTCTATTTCAAAGGTCCGTATAAACAATGAATTATACAGCTTTGAGACCATAAATGAAAGTCGAACAGTAAAACCGAAAGAATCTATTAGTCTCTTTGTTGATACTGGAAGAGAATGGTCAATAGGTAACAACGTATCGATTAAAGTTATAGCAAATGTTCCAGAATATCCCGGCTATAGAATTTACGCTTCCATAAATACCAGCATCATAGAAGCTCCTAAAATACTTCTTAACGTTAGTGAAACAAAATCTACAATCTATAGTAATGGTATAGGACTTATCCAGGTCAAAAATGTTGGAGAATACCCAATTACAGTTGATTCCATAAAGATAAATTCAACAGAAACTTCATTCAGCATACTTAACGGCTCAATAACACTACTCCCAAGCGACGAATCAACCTTCGTAGTAGATTTAAACTCCAACAAGACATTAACAATAGGGCAAGCAATGACAGTAAACGTAACATACCACCCCGTTGGCGCTCCAAATAAAACATTAATGACGATCACAAATGTTAGCATCACTCTAACCTCACCACTTGTTCTCCATGTTAGCAATGTAACAGCATATACCAATGGAATTGTAGCCATAACAGCTGTTAATCCCATGGACTTGCCTCTAAAAGTTAGCAATATTGCCATTAATGGGACACTTTACAGCTTTGAAGTAATTAATGGTAGTTCTACACTGGGCAGTGGTGAACGTGCCGTACTAAAAGTAAACACTGGACTTAACCTCAATGTTTCACATGTAGTTGACGTCACTATTTACTACAATTTCAGTCTCGTACCACGATGGTTTAATGAAGTGTCAATATCAAATATTATGGTAGTGCCCTATGCTAATATGAGTGCTAACGCATATACCAATGGAACAGTTCTCATAAAAATTGTAAATCTTGGAGTAGAACAATTAGAAATATTAACAGTTAAAATCAACAATATAGCTTGCAACTTCGCTGTTATTAACGGATCAACCACTATAAATCCACGAGACTCAGCCATATTAAAAGTGCTCAACTGTACGTCAGCGCTTGGGAAGCAACCTGAGGTAGGTGACAAGATAATTATAACAATCGTTTTTGTAGAGGAATACGTGCTAAAAACCGAAGTTACGGTCAAAAATTAATGATTAATTTTATCTCAATCTCCCTTTTCTTTTGTTAGTTCACGTTTTAACTTCCTTCTATACTCGCCATACGGGTCAAGAGGAGAAAACTTAGGTGGATAAGGAGACTTAAGCAGCCCACCACAATATGGGCATTTATCCTGCTTTAGAGTGTAGTTTCCACATTTTTGACACTTGCGTAAAATTTTCCCCAAGTCATTCACCTGGACTCTCTTTTGAAATCTCCTTCTCCCCCTTCTTCCTTAATCAGAGTAAGTGCAGTATCTACTACTCTCTTTAATACCTCTTCTGCAGTTTCCCAGTCCTTTGCTTCTACCTCTACTCTCCATCTTGGAGTTCCAGCTAGGTATATATTGACCTTTACCCCATCTTTTCCAACTTCACCAGCTTTCATAGCTTCTTTTAAAGTCTTTTTTATAATCTCAACACCATTCGGCTTTGTGCATCTAAGCGTAAGTGTACCTGAAATTTTAACTTTTGGAATTTCCACATACATTTTCGCTAGTTCGGTTAATACTTTCGCCCACTTTTCATCTATTCCAGCCTTTAGAAGTACATTTTCACCTTCCTCTAGTGCAGCTTCGAATCCCGCATATATTTCACCAAAAGCATCTTCCATTTTCCATCCTGCTTCCTCATAAGCTTCATCAAGAGTTTTTCCCAGCTTCTCAGCAGCTAATAGGAGTAAATTCTCAGCTTTTTGGACGCGTTTCCATTCAGCAATTTTCTGCCGTTTCCATTGATCTGTTACTCGTCTTAAAGATAAATCTATGTGGTTTTTGATCTTATCCACTCTTAAAACCTTAGCAACGACTTTTTGCTTCTCTCTAACATAATCTCTGATGTTACGAACCCATGTACTAGAAATTTCGCTAATATGGATGAAACCTTCCTTACCATCATACTCATCCAGTTTAACGTAGGCTCCATAGGGTTCAATGCGGATTACAGTTCCGATCACTATGTCACCAACTTCAGGCCATTCCTGTCTCTTCTTAACCATGAGTGTTTCCTCCAATATATGTATTCTTGAAGTAACGATACAACGTTAATAAAAACGAATTTAAAAATGTTGAGATCAACGTACAATTAAAAATACTAACTTCATTAATGCTTGGCCTTAGCACCTAGAATTGAAAGCTGTTCTGATACTATCCTTTTAGGTAAATGAAAGATTTTAACTCAAGGCATGAAAATATTTCAAATTATCCGAGTACTTTAATGATTTTGGCCTGTATTTTTACTTTCCCTCCACTTGGCACCGCAAGTATACGGTTACAAACTAAGCATCGAACTTTAGTACTTGCACAGCCAAATATTACTTGTTCATTGCCACAATCTGGGCACGAAACTCTAACAAATCTTGACCTTGGTTCCGGAACCAATAAATCTTTTCGTCCCATAACAATTCCTCACCTCGTAGTGATCCTTTAACTTATGACTTCTTGTTTTAAAATTTTTTATAATATAACCACGATGCAAGGGAGAAACATTATATAAGGCATAGAAAAGTTAAACAAGTTCTATACCCTTGATTCTAATTCCTTTTTTATGAATAATATAGCCACAGTCTCTGCACTTAAGCTTCAGCGTTTGCTTCTTGGTAGCTTTAACTAGTTTTTTCTGTACTGGTTTTGGTTGTGAGCCATATCCCTTTTTCTTTCTCTCGTATCTTCGTCTTCCTTGGGACAGTTCCCTTTCGGGGCCTTTCTTATAAAGGGACACTGAGTGGACAGTGTATGCATTACATCTTGGGCAGTATGTTCTTATTTGCTTCGGAACTTTCATCTGGATCGCCTCACGTACTTAAAAGTTACATACTTCACAATAAGTTCTCCTTTTTAATCTTATCTCATCTGCACACTTGAATGAAGGTATCAAAAATCTAGTGCCTATAAGTGTAGGTCGCTAAATCATAATTTATATTCCTATAATTTTTGCTTTTGCTTTCTTTATTAACGTTTCAGCATTTTTTCTCGGTAATACTGCAACGTCTCCCTTTTTAAAGGGTCCGTAGACCTTCATATCTGTTCCAACAATGGCAGGTAGATTCTCTAGGATTCTCACAACAATTTTCTCCCTTTCTAATGTCATTTCAAAATCTTTTTTTGGCTTCACCAGATCTTTAAACATTTTTCCTTCAAGAATACGAGAAATAAATGAATTGAAATTCTTCAAAGTTTTTGTTAAGGGTTTAAAATATTCTTTTTCTACAGAATTTAACTTTTCTTCTGGGATTTCTTTACCATTCAGTGTATTCCTTAGGATTTTCTCTAAACGCAGATTACACAGATCTTTAATAATAAATTGGGCGTTTTCTAATTCTAATTCTATGATTTTTGTTTCGATGCTACTTAAGGTTTCGGATTTCAGCCCTATCTTAAGCATATTAATGTACTTGCTTGCTTCTTCATAAAAATTCGAGGGCAGATTCTGTATATCGTCATTTTCAACCTCTTTGAGCCATATTGAGTAAAGCTTTTCATAATCCATCTTATAACAGCTCCGCAACTGCCTTAGCAAGTGTGAATACGACAGCAGAAAGAGGTAATTCTACTTTCTGACCCTTTTGATAAGGCCCAAATACTTCATCTCCTATTCTAAACTCTGGGCAATACTCTTTGAAAATTACTTCTTTCTCGCCTTTAAAAATAATTGCATCTTTAAATGGGTCAAAACGTTCCAAATCCGTAACGGAAATGGGAGTTACTCTAAACCCGGTTGAACCATGCAAACTGTGTTCAAGTCTAATAAGTCTATGGATGTCTACGGTTACCGGTTCATCTATCTGAGCAGCTGTTTTCTTTATGGCTGCCGAAGCAATGTTCTTCCAGATAGAAATACCTATACCTTGCAAAATATCCCATCTCGAGGGAACTGAGCTTAATGCGGTTACAACTTTTTCCCTATTAACTAATAGTATGTCAATTTTTCTTTTCGGTATTCCGGTTTCAATTAAAACCTTATCCAAATCAGGGCTAGAGAAAACTTTAATTATGGATTTTACTAGACGTTTTCCCCACCCTTCACTAGTTAGATCGGGGCCGATTATGAATTTGCGGCCCCCTGCAGAGACTTCAATTAAACCTAAATTTTCTACTTTTATCCCTGTCCCAGATATATAGTCAACGATCTCCCTTCTTTCATCGCTGCTCAGTTCTTTTACAGCTTCATTATCTACATGTACGTGGTAACCACGGTGTCCAGAATATACAACTTTAACCTCTTTTTCGGAAATACCAAAGTCGTCGAAAAGAAAATCCAAGAGTTTAAAAACTTCATCTTTCGCAAAATTAAGGCACTGATCGCATATCCATGAAACTTCATTAATTACTGTTGATTTACAGTTTAAACACCGTGCAGGCTTTTTTCCAATACCAGTGGTCCCACACTTCATGCATATCCATCTGTCATGAATCTCCTTACATGGCGTGGTTAAATGGTCAGCATCGATATCAAAAATTAAATCAGCACCTACCCAACCCTTACCCTCCATATTTTGAGCTTCGGGATCTAAATAGTAAGCTGCGGATCTATAAGCGTTTTTCGGTACCTTTTTCCTTAGAAAAGTTAGAAATTCGGTTCTACTATAAAAAGTTTTATGTCTAATCATTCCTTCCTTATCCCAGAGCATAAAACCGAATTCTCTCTTACTAAAATGAGGAGGTGTAGGTATATCGTTCTCTCTGTAGTAAGCTTCAAAAAGACTTTTCAAAAGTAAAACTGTCTTCATGTTACTCTTCACTTTCACTACGCCTCTTCCCACTAACATATAACATTCTATAATAAAATGTAAGAGGGTTTTTCACTCTTCCCTCAGAACACCATCTATGCGTAGGCTTGCAAATACCGTAAGTCTTCAGCGTGTCACAATTATGAGCTGTGTATCCTTTGTTTTTAGCGTGTCTAACATAGTACCGTGTTCTTTCTTCATTAAAATCAGGCATTTTTCGGAATAAATCTACAACCTCTTCTTCTCTCTTCCCAATATTTAACATAAAAAACATGAGAAATAATCTTTCTACGTGGCTCAGATTTTCTCCCTTTTCTGCTCTTTCAAGAATAAACTGCACACATGGTGGATAAACTCCACCTGAAATTTCAACTTTTATTGGAATTTCCCTTATGACTTCCTTTTTATATCTCTTAACTAATTCTTCTATTTCTTTAACGGTTCTCGCAATTTTTTCCGGTAACTCTATGAATCTCTTTGGGACTCTTCTTTCTAGAATTCTTTCTTTAAAGGCCTCGGCCATTAATCTAGCCAGTTCTCGTTTGGTTAGCCTAACATATCCATTTGAAACCGGATGGTTACACATTTTCCAGGTTATATCATGAAAATGAACCGCAACACTTAGATAGTCCTTAAAATGCAATTTCCATTCATAATATTTTACACCTACTCTCTTTACTTCGTATATTAAATCCCAACCACTTTCACTCACATTACCTGGCATTTTGGCAATTTCTAATATCTTATCATTACTTTCCCCCTGTAAAAACTTGCCAACCCTTTTCGAAAAAGCAACAGCAAATCGACGTCTAAGCCATTCATCACCAATTGCATCTATAAAAAGTCTAGCAACGGGAAACGCCAAAATTTCGGTGTCAATACTGCTTGCTAAATAAGTATAAACTCCTCTAGTAATAACTTCTCTAAGTATCTGATATGCTCTACTTATGACATCAGGAAATTCATCAGCTAAGGATGTAATATCAATATTGAGTTGTCTAACATATTTTCGTGCAAGCTCTATACTTGGATACTTAGCTAGATCTTCTTTTGTTAACATATTACATCAAATGAAATAAATAATTTTAGTTTTAAAACCTTCCTAGAAATTACTCACCCTCAATTCTTGGAGCTAAGAAATAGCTTACTCTTCCTCCACCGGGAAGATTAAAATCTATGCGTAGAGGCATATCTGTTGAGAGTTGAAGCTTAACAGTATCAGCAGCTTTAGCAACCTTAATCATATCAGCAAGATAATTTAGAGTATATGTTGCAGCAGATTCTTCTGAAGCTTGAATATCAAGAAGGGCTTCAGAATCTTTTCCCATCTCTACAACGACTTCTCCAAGGTCGCCCATAGCTCTAAAGGTTACTTTATCAGGTTGAATTACAATCTTTACATGGTCACTAGTAACTGCAGCATCTTTAACAGCTTCCTGTAAGGCATCTGCTGTGATAATGGCAAAAGCCTTAAATTCCACGGAAGGTTCAGGTAATTCTTCAGCAGTAATGTCAAGCAAATGAATACTAAAGGTCCTTACCGTTTTTCCTCTCAGTCTTAGCTTAAGTCTTTTCTCAGCTTCTTCATAAATCATTTCTAATGTGTCTCCACTCCTCGCCCTTCTCATAATTTTTTTCATTTCATCAAGATTTACTCCCAGTAAAGTTTCTTGATCACACTCATATTCATCAAATGCATCACTTGGTAATACAAAATCCACCATAGCAACATGTGATGGATCCATAGCTCTCATACTAAGTCCATCCGGCTTAGCAACAAAGTTAGCCTCGTCGACAAGGGTTGACAGTGCATCAACTATGTAGGTCCAAGTTCTTGCATCTGAAAGTAACGCTCTAAACATAATTTATCCCTCCTCAACATATTTGCTTTGAATATTTTTAAACTTCTTCCTCAAATCATATACTTGTTTATAAAGGTCAAATTTTAACTTATCCATATTCTGAATTAATTCAGCGTCTATTTCAATTTCACCATTTGTTCTTATAGAAACTTGACCTATAACTCTTATTAATTTTCCAACATATAACTCACGGGACGTTCGAACCTTAATGCTACCACTGCCATCATCGAGAATGCACATGCCAGGCTTAGACTCAACTACTACACCGATTATCCTAACACGTCTATCTTCAAGTTTTATTTCATTTATTCTTCTGTCAACTGCTGGGATCCTTTTGCTCAACTATTTTCCTCCAAACATTTGTGGCAATTTTCTCTGCAGCCTTTAGATTTTGTAATGAACGGAAAATATAGCTTTTTGCATTGAACCTATCAGGAATGCGATTATAGCTTTCCTCTAACATTTTTACAGTTTTTCTTAATATCCTCCATAGAGCTTCGGCTTCGTAAGCTAACATAATAATCACACTCTGATTAGTATTGCCTCCACGTATGGCCACATTTAGTGCATCTGTAGAAGGTAGTCATGGCTTCGTCAGCTCTTCTGGTTTGAAGTTGCCAGTAATAGGCGCGGTCGTTGCCGCATTTTGGACATTTTACTCGAGCAATAGGCAAAGTTCTGACTTCTTCTTTTACAACGATCATTTCGTCGCGAGGCCCGTGAGATATGTGGTGGGCGATGCGATAGGTTTCTTCTATCTGGCTTTTCTCAACTTCTTTAACATACCCACAAGATTTACATCGAAGAACGGTTTTTCCTTCTTCATTCACATCTGGCATTAGCAAAGCGCCACATTTAGGGCAAAATTCCATAAGATCTCCTCCGAAAAGATAAATATACATCGTTAAAACGCATTACAATTCCTTTTTAACTTTTCGCATCACTAGAAGTATTTCGATTTTAGGTTTTATTTCCTCGAGAAGTTTTTTAAATGCTTTAACTGCAGCAGTCGTTTCTAATTTTTTGTTGTTAAAATCGCTTTGTCTTATTTCTTCTTTAAAAAGCATAACTGCATTTTCAATATCAAAAGCGCCCATAATCCAAGCATATGCTATAAGCGCTTCAACAGCATCTCCTCTGCTATGTCTGTCACTTCTTCTAGGTAAAATTTTAAGCAGGGATGCATCTTTCAAAGCTCGAGACAACACAGCATCCGAAACCTTCCAAGCATCTAGTCTTCCCAAAATGAGGGACTTGGCAAGCGAATATATAAAATTTACAAGAACATCTCCAAGCTTAGCCAGTCCCTTATCCTGAGCAACATCTCTTAAAGACCTGTAAGAAACGGTAGAAAAAACGTTTCTTCGTATAATTTCTCTAATATAATTCATATTACTCATAATGTGATCCCTTTAATGAGTTGAGAAAGGCTTCACGAAACTCTTCAGCCATTTTTTTTATTTTTTTGGCAGCTTCGATTACAGCCTCAAGGGGGTCTTTTTCCCCATTTGTTCTAACATACACTTTAGGTTTACCGATGAGCGGATGTTCTATTCTATAGCCAGCAAAAGTAACGTCTTCGTCTTCAAGTAAAACTTTTCTAAGTAAATTACATAAAGTATGACCTTCACCTTCTAATTCAAATTCCAACTCTCTATCAGTTCTTTCTAGAATTTTTATTTTCACTATTAAGAACCTCCCTTATAAGTATTTTACAAGTTTCGTCCGGTGTAGTAACCAATCCATATCGATTGTTACCTAAATATTTAATTAGACCTTTTGAGGCAGCTATTTTAAGAAGATTTTTATAATCCATACCGGTTATAATCGTTGCCATACATAAAATCTTTCTTATAATTTTCGGTTCAACATCTCGCATTTCGTCAATTAATTCTCGGTATTTACGAGCAAGATACACTACTTCTTCAAGCTTAATGTCTGTTTTAAGCGAGGTACCCTCAATGCTGCATTTATGTCCTTTTAATTCCAATATTTTCCCCAAGTCTCTAAGGGAGACCGATGTTCGGCTCTTTTCGGTAATAAGAGAAGCGTCGTATTGATACATACCATCTTTATCCCTATACATAGCTTTTTTGATCCTTCTGTAAATCCCTTTGATTTCGTTTAAAGCAACCTTAACATGGTCCTTTGAGCCGTAAATTGTGAGACGAATTTTCCCTCTTTCATAGCGAGCATATGTATTAAATGACCTTAAATGTTTACGTAAAGCCTTTAGTATTTCCATTGCTTCATCGTCACTTTTAACGTGTATGGCCACCTCTCTCTTAAGATGAGAATTCATGCTCGTCTACCCTTTATGCTCCTTCTATAGTCTATAGCTACCTTCCTAGTTTCGATGTGATCACAATTTGAACATTTTAGTTTGTCTCCGCCTTGTTTCTCCAAAATGCCTCCACATAGCGAACAAAACGCCAGGAGAACACCAAATTTTCTACCAATAGTCGATAATTGTACTGGAACAGTTGCCTTTAGAACTCTAGCTCTAATTATGTCACCAACCTTATAAGCATCTGGCATTACATTTGTGAAAGTTCTATTAACTTGAGAGATATGAATTACCCCTGTGAAGGGGGTTAAAATCATATTTCTATTGATTTGGAAAATTTCTACTGAGGCCATTTGGCTTTGAACATGTGAAACTTTGCCTAAAACAACATCACCAACACGAGGTATTAAAGGCTTTACAACTCCAGGTTTGTAAACCTTGATTTTTTTATCTAAGTGATCTATCAATACAAAGCCTGCTGATGCCGCATAAACTTCACTATTTTCCTCATATGTTCCTTCACCCGGAACAAATTCTTCAATTGTTCCCAATCTATCACCCGGTAATACAAAATCTCCAGTTTTTATCTTTTCCATATCACATACCCCCCTTGACAATTCTATAAAGATCAACTCTAACTACATGAACCCGTTTCCAGTGAAATGGAAAGATTGGACGAAGAGGAAGATCCATACAAATTATCGCATCAACTCTACCACCATGTTCATTAACAAGCCTCCTAATAAACCTCCTACTTTCCTCATTAGATTTATGTAACGAATAAATTGTAGATCCAATTTCTAAAGCCTTTATAAGGAACTTTCTATCGGCACCGCGTTTCTGAACGCCAAATGGCGGATTTTGAACCACTACGTCGCATTTACCACTCAAATATTCGACGTCACTTAATATCCATTCAACCCTACTTACTACATTAGCAATCACAGAATTGATACGAGCAACTCTTAAGGCTTTTGGATCTATATCAACACCAACCACTCTACGAGCACCCAAAATAGCAGCTCCAATAGCCAGTCTACCAGTACCACAACCCAGATCATAAACGATTTTCCCCTCAATATCTCCGTAAACATAACAAGCAATAAAAAGAATATTAGCTGCAACCCTAGCTGGAATAGTATATTGTTCTAACAACGCATGTGGATCAGGGTGTTCTCTTAACTCTTCAAGTAGCATTTCGAGCTTTTTACGAGGAAACATGCAACCACTACCACAATACTAAAATCAAAATATTTTAGTTACCTTAATAAAAAACTCTGATAACTCATGAAACACAACTCGTAATTAGAAAAGTGATAAAAAATGAAGAATAGTTATGCTATTAGCAAAATAAAAGCAAGAGAAATCCTAGATAGTAGAGGAAACCCGACTGTAGAGGTAGATGTCATAACAGAAAGTGGAAACATGGGGAGAGCAGCAGTTCCTTCAGGCGCTTCAACTGGAAGATATGAAGCATTAGAACTAAGAGATGGAGGAAAACGATACCATGGAAAGGGTGTTCTAAAAGCAGTCAAAAACGTCAATGAAATAATAGCACCAGCACTAAAAGGGCTCGATGTAAGAAGTCAAAAAGAAATAGACAAAAAAATGATCGAACTTGACGGGACCCCCAACAAATCTAAACTTGGAGCTAACGCTATACTCGCAGTATCTTTAGCAACAGCTAGAGCGGCTGCAAATACCTTAAAAACACCTCTATACAAATACTTATCAAAAAATAAGGATGAATTATTGCTTCCAGTTCCATTAATGAACATCATAAATGGAGGAAAACACGCAGGGAACAAACTAAATATTCAGGAATTCATGATAATACCACATGGTGGTAAAACCTTCAAAGAGACGCTAAGAATTGGAGTAGAAATATACCATATCCTAAAAAGAATCTTGGAGAAAAAATATGGAAAAAGTGCAATAAACGTTGGAGATGAAGGTGGATATGCGCCACCAATGGAACAAACAACAGAAGCGTTAGAAGCTCTAATTAAAAGTATAGAAGAAGCAGGATACACACCTAGGAAAGAAGTTTCATTAGGATTAGATGCTGCTGCAAGCGAATTTTATGATGAAGAACATAGAAAATATTATCTGGACCAAAGAAGTTTAGCGATAGACGAATTAATTGAATACTACACCCAACTTGTCGAAACTTACCCGATAATATCTATAGAAGATCCCTTCCAAGAGGAGGACTTTGAAACATTTGCAGAATTTACCAAAAAACTTGGAAACAAAGTACAAATCGTTGGGGACGATTTATTTGTAACAAATACGAGGAGATTAGAGAAAGGAATACAAGTGGGAGCAGCAAACGCATTATTATTGAAAGTAAACCAAATAGGGACACTAACAGAAGCATTAGAAGCAGCAAAAATAGCATTTCAACACAATTACGCCGTAATAGTAAGTCACCGATCGGGAGAGACTGAAGACCCATTCATAGCGGACCTTGCTGTAGCATTATGCACAGGGCAGATAAAAACAGGAGCACCAGCGAGAAGTGATAGAACATCAAAATATAACCAATTGCTAAGAATAGAAGAGGAACTAGGAGAAAAAGCTAGTTTTCCAGCTAACGATTTTAGAACGCTTTGGAAAAAATATAGGTAGTTAAAATGCAACTTAGAAACGAAGAAGACATCGTGGAATTTATAGCAGAGCTTCTTCCCAAACCTAAGAAAATTATTGAAGTCGGAGTTGGAAAGTTACCAAAAATAGCATTAAAATTATCGGAAAAATTCCCAGAGGCAGAAATAATTGTAACAGATATAGACTCACAGATAATACAGCAAATAGGACAACAGTATCCACAAATAAAGGCCATAAAAGACGACATAACTAAACCAAATATCGAGTTATATCAAAATGCCGACTTAATTTACTCCATACGCCCACCACCAGAATTAGCCCCCTACTTATTAAAACTAGCTAAAAAAATAGGAGTTCCATTAATGATAAGACCGTTAAGCTCAGAAACCCATGAAATACAAAGCATATTGGAAAAAGCAAAAGTTATACACTTCAAACAAGCCACCCTAATATTATTGCGCCAAGCACAAGATTACACAAGAGAAGAAAAATAACAAGATCCATTCTTAATCGACATCACATAAACTTTAGAATATTTTTTTTGTCATAGAGTTTTAAAACTTGATTAAAGTAATTTTCCCCATACGTTAATGTTATTTGGTAAAATTCATCTTTTTTTCTTACAACTTTTTCTAATCTTCCCTCTACAATTCCTATTTCATCTTTTTTAAGCTGCATTCGAAACTCTTCAACAAAGGACACTATACGCGTAATGTTTTTATCCATAAATTCACTGTTTGTTTCCAATACCTCTATCGGATATATTGATGGCATAAAATAAGAATTTACATCATCTACAATTCTTACAATGGCCTTAATCCAACCTACAACCTTTATCTCCTTGAGCTCAGTATATTCATTAATAATTTCATTCCATTTTCTAATGGGTTCGAACTCAACTTTAACCGTTCTACCTAAGTAGGGAGAGCTGTACACTGCGTAAATCTTTTTTCTTTTTTGGTACCATCCATATTCAGCTTTACTGTAATTCTTAAAGTTCCAGTGAAACGGTGGCATACTTGGATCCCAAGCTTCAAATTCGTTTCTTAGCCGAGAATTTTTGTTTTTATATAAAGAGCTTAGTGTCTCTACCAATTCTTGTACTTCTCTTCGCCCATATATTACAAGATCTATATCACTATATTGCGGATTATAAAAATCATGTAATATTGAACCGAAAACACCGAAATCAGAAATACGAAGTTTTGAAATCTCAAAAATTTCATTTAATATTCTTCTCATAGTTCTAAGCAGCGGATCATCCCGATCAGAATTAAAAAGAACGGCAAGTTTTTCGTCAGGTCTACGCAATTCTAAAATCTGTTCTTCAGATAATCCAACAAGTTTCCTTCGAAGAGGAGCGTAGAAAACTTGATACTGAGGGAAATAATCTTTAACAAATTTAAGTCCACCATCAAAATAAAATTTATAATATTTAATCTTTTTACCAGTCCTAATTGCCCTAGGATCGTCAGTTCTGTATATGGTTTCAGGAGCATACTCTACATCGCATACACATGAATTAGGAGGGTGATCATAACCATAGACCCTAAAAATTATTCCTTCTCTAGTAACCGGTGCATCTCGATCTCTAACCTTCATTTAAATCACCCTTCCTTAACTTCTATATATTCATCACTTAATCCAGATCCAACAACAATTCTAAACCATTTCTCTCGCTCACTTTGAACCTGCTCCAATAAACCCTTAACAGTTATTAAATCTCCATTATATGCTATGCCTCTAAATAATCCGATCATCGATACAACTTCAGAAATGGAATTTACATGCTCCGTAGGCCCGCTAAGGACATTAATAGTTCGAACTCCATATACAGCGGGACGAAACACGGAATCGTTGTCGTTAATTACTTTACATAATGCTTTTATCTCTGCTATAGGCTTGTAAATTAATTTTCTTTGATTAATTTCTGATAGAAGCCTAATAGCATTAACCACAAACCTCATTCCATTATAGTAACCAGTGTTCAGTCTTCTCTTCTCATAAACGGTCGTCCTGCTAAGTGTAATTTTCCCAGCGTCTTCCAACTTCATTAGGGTTTCGCGTACCTTCCTGAAATTTTTAGCACCATAAACAGCTAGATCGATGTCACTCCCCTCATGGTGCATACCTAAACTTATAGAACCGTGTATTCCAAAAAAATCCAATGAAACACCAGATTCAGAAGATAACTCTTTTATAAGTTCCACAGCAACCTCTTCGAGACGATCCCTAGACTTCTTCTTTAAAAGCCTATGCAAACATTCAGAGGGTACAAATACTTGTTTAATGAGATGCCTTGGAACACTTATTAACCACTTCCCTAAAAGTTCAGAATAAAAAAGATACTCAGGAAAATAAGTCCTAAAAGTCTCTACAAGTTTTTTATAGTTCTTCGGACTGAAAAGTTCCTTAGGCCTCAGAAGATAAATGCCTTTAAATTTCCATTTAATGTCTAACCACTCTATATCAAATTTTTGCGCGTGATCTTCCGGAACGTACTTTAAAAATGCCAAAACCCTATTTTCAAGGTGCTCATAGCCAAACGTATAGAATATAAAGTTATGTTTTGTTACTATGATATCCCCGTCTCTTAACAGTAAGGGAATCCTACTCTTCATGTTGCATGCGGCCTCCTATTATTAGTTGGATCTTAAATGAGTCAGGTATGTCAATCCTAACAAAAGTTTTAAGTTAATAGCTATTTCCATTTTATGCGATATTTAAGCTAATATGGTGGGTATATGAGAATTTTCATCATTACAAAAGCTAACGACCTGTGGAGTGACCGGATAATTAATAATATTTGCAAAAGAGCTCCAAAGTCTTGGGATTATAAAATATATAGATACCAGACCATACCTCCACTAGAAGAGTTATTAGATGAGCGGGAAAAGTACTTGCCAACAAAAATACCTGAATGCGACTTAATACTTCCCCTAGGATTACCTGCAGACTTAGTCCTTCTTTCACCACTGATAGCTAAAAAATCTGGGGCAAAAGCAGCAATTATACCTATTGACGACTCCGACCAAGTTCCATTAGGTGTACAAAAACAGCTTAGAGAAGAATTTTCTGAAATCAATGTTGAATCCGTTTTCCCAAAACCATTTTGCTCGCTTAGATCATATAAGCGAAACCAGTTTATTAACGAATTTGCGAAGCACTTCGGCTACCCGCTTATTGAAATAAAAGTATCAGGTGATTTAATTATAAGGGTCGATGTGAAACGTGGGGCGCCATGCGGGTCAACTTGGTATGTCGCTAAAAAACTAATTAATGTAAAAATACAAGATGCAGAATATGTAGCGGGTCTTGAACTTCATAATTATCCGTGTTTGGCATCGAGAAAAATTGACTTATTATATAGGGATTCAATTATGCATATAGCTGCATATCATATTAAAGATGCAGTCAAAAAAGCCATAGAAAATATTAAAAATAAAACTTAACCTAAATAGTGAAAGTTTAGAGGTTACAGAGTTTTGGGTCAAATACAGAATTAAGTTAACTGTGAAATATTAACCTAGGAAAGAAATTATCTATTGCAAGAAGAGTTATGTTTTTGCCATAAATTCAGTTATACTTTTCTTTAATTGACTTACCGCCTTAATTGCTGGTGAAGATGGAGCATAATCGATTGGAGCAGTCTTAATAAGGTCAGCATAAGCTATTTGTTTATCAAAGGGCACCGTTATAAGTAATGGTATACCATATTTCTCTAGTCCCATCTTTATAAATTCTTCTTCTTCTTTCGTTGACACTTTATTGGCTACGGCAACAAAATTATGGATTCCTATATCAGATGCCAACCTCTTTATACGCTGAGCTGTTTCTATAGATTTGAAGCTTGGTTCAACAACTATCAGCATCACGTCGACATTTCTAGCAGTTCCACGCCCAAGATGCTCTATACCAGCTTCCATATCAAGAATAACAAATTCATCCCTCTCCATAATCAGATGTCGAAGCAAGTTTCTAAGAAAAGCATGAGCTGGACAGAGACACCCAGTTCCTCCATCTTGAACGGTTCCCATAACTAAGAGCATAACTCCGTCTGGGCCTCTAATTCCAAAGCGGTCAACGATATCATCAACCTTAGGAAATAATTTAAATGCGCCATATGGAATTCCAGGAATTTTTGTCCGTTCTTCTATGAGTTTTCTGTTTACTGCAAGAGGAGTTATCTTTGATATGTCCTCTTCTTTCAAACCTATTGTATAAGCAAGATTTATGTTCGGATCGGCATCTACGGCTAGCACCCTATAACCATCTTTGGCTAAAAGTCTAGCTAAAGTTCCGGCAATGAAAGATTTTCCAACCCCGCCCTTGCCGGTGACAGCAAGTTTCATGAACTTCACCTCTTATATATCCTTTCGCCGTCTATACCAATTTTATATAGGAGCAACCAAGTTTTCCCAGATCTAAACTATTCAGACAGGAGACATGAATTACTAGGATTGGAGAAACTATTTTACTTAAGCAATTCATTCAAACCGTATTTTTTCTAATATGTGCAAATGATTGATTATATCCAATTATAATATTAACTGAACAAGCAATTACACAAATTGTTACACCTGTATACCTATTCTTCATCAGTCCTATGTAAATATATACTACGTAGCAGATAGAAAGCCCATTACTTTTGTTATTTTTTATCTTAACTAGCGAGAACTTTGTTAATGTGGAAGGCATGTTGTTCAACTGTTACTTCTCTTTATAAAGATTTCAATAAGGATAGTGAATGAAAAATAATATTAAACATAGCACTACTTTTTGACAGGCTATTTGGGGAGACTTACAAAATTACGACGATATAAGTCTAAATAATTGCCACCCTTTTCATCCAGAGCCTTTAATTAGTTTTAAGGGCCTTTGCTGTGCATTAGACAACCTGTTTTCCACACTTTTCCCGAAGTTCTTTAATCATGAATTCACCTTTAGATTTAACTTCTTTCCAGACCTCTTCGATTTCTAGGTTGTATGTACCTTTTTGTAAGCATTCAAAAAATTCTCTAAAAATTTAATCAGGGACCCTACTATTGGTTGTTGTAAAATCTCCATCTTCTCGTCACTTACATCAACATTAGCTATTAACGCCCCTTCGACAAGTGTTTTGTTACCCAGTATGTCCATTAAAACGAGTTTTTCATTTTCGTAGAAGACCTTAATTATATCCTCTGCTATTTTATCTTCACTGTCACCTCTTCGTATGACAACCTTAAATTCACACATTATTTTTCACCCATTTCAACAATGGCTCAACCATCTTTTTAATGTTTTATTTCAAGGCTTCCTAAAATAAAGTATCAGCAATTAAGGTTTTGTTTCTGTCATAAGAATTTAATAAAAAATATCACAAAACATTAAGTGTCAATAAATTCGGAGCCGAATTAATAAATCTACATCTAATAAGTACTGATCCTTACATTAAAGATACACCCCCACGCGAAGCAGCTAAAGTCGTTGAGGAAGTTTTACAAGCTGTTAAGGTACCGATAACAGTAGGCGGCAGTGGAAATCCAGAGAAGGACCCTGAAGTATTCAAGGCTGTAGCCGATGTCGCAGAAGGTGAACGCATAGTACTAAACTCTTTAAATTTGGATATGAAGCTTGAAGATATCTGTGAATACATTAAAAATAAGGATTGTATAGTAATCGCGTTTACACCAATGGACTTAGATAAGGCAAGGGAATTGAACAGAAAGCTATTTGATTATCTACCTAAGGAAAGAATACTAATGGATACAAACACAGCTGGAATTGGATACGGTCTTGACTACGGTTTCACCGTTATGGAAAGAGCTAGATTAAATGCGTTAAAGGGGGATTCCGAGCTACAGCAACCATTAGCAACAGGAGTTACAAATGCTTTAGCCGCCAGAGAAGCGTGGTTAAAGATGGATCCATTCTGGGGTCCAAGGGAGATTAGAACACCACTATGGGAAACATTAACTGGGATAATTAACATTCTTGCAGGAGCAGACTATATAATGACTATGCACCCATTAACGATGCAAACAGTAAATGAAATCGTTGAGGTATTGATGTCTGGTAAATTAGGTAAGGCTGAGGATATTATGGATTGGGTTAGTTGGAAGATATGAGGTGAATATAATGCCTTGGAAAGCAGTTAGCCCAATAGAAGTATATAAACTGCTTCCAAGAACAAACTGTAAAGAATGCGGTGAAGAGAACTGTATGGCATTTGCAGTAAAACTTGTTAACATGGAAACTAAATTAGAACTCTGCAAACCGTTGCTTAAAGAGTCAAAATATAAAGAGAACTACGAAAAATTAAAAACTATTTTAAGTCCGATGGTCAAAGAAATTGAGATAAAAAGTGCTGAGAAAACGGTAAAAATCGGCGGCGAATACGTCATGCATAGACATGAACTAACATACATTAATCCAACTCCAATAGCCATAGATGTCGACGACTCAATGTCTAAAGAGGATATTACTAAGAGGATAGAATTTGTAGAAAACTTTGAGTACGAGTATATTGGCAGAAAACTTTATTTAGATTTACTAGCTGTGCGATCGGTAACCAACGATCCTGAGAAATATAAGGAAACAGTTAAATTTGTATCTGAAAATACAAGTTTACCGCTAGTATTATGTTCACTAAACCCGAAAGTGATTGAAGCAGGCTTATTTGTTTTATCAGATGCTAGTCCCCTAATTTACGCAGCTACAAAAGATAACTGGAGAGAAATGGCTGATGTTGTTAAGAAACATAGGGCTTCTGTCGTGCTATTTAGCCCTGGGGATCTAAACATGCTAGTTTCTTTAGTAAATACATACCTCAAGCTAGGTATTGAAGACTTGGCCTTGGACCTAGGAACCTTTACTGGATCCAAAGGATTAGCATACACAATTAATGCATTTACCAAACTGAGATGGAAAGCATGCAACGAGGATTATAAATTTGCTAGATTTCCATTAATAGGTACACCCATTGTAGCTTGGGACGAAGCTTTGCTAATGAATTCGCTGTTAATAAGAATTGGAAATTTAGGATTCAAATTACTTGGAATTTTACCGTCTCTTAGAAATATCTTGCCATTAACCATTAGGGAAATTGCCGATGCTACAGATTCTAAGGTATTAGTTGGCCAACAATGGTTGGACAAGGAAATTGAAAACCTTCTTGTCGGTGCTATGACTCCTGATAGTGCAATGAAATACTTTAAAATTACTCCTAGCAAAGCGGTTATAACTGGTGGAGATAGAACTGATATAATACTTGCTGCACTAAAAACTGATACAACAGCTCTCATATTAACTGGAAATATTTATCCAGAAGAAATTGTTCTGAATGAAGCTGAGAAGAATAAAGTTAGTGTTTTATTATGCCCCTATGATACCTATACAACCGTCAGAAAAATAGAGAGCTATAGGTTTACAGTTAGATATATGAATATGAAAAGACTTAGTAGACTAGTCACCGAATTGGAGAAAAAGATCGACCTGCCTTCGGTATTGGAGGAATTAGGTCTCGTAAGTTGACAATTTTAGAACTTAGTGTTTCTTAACAGATAAAAAACTATTTATTTCTATGATGCGAGCGTTAAGTTATAAGGATATTAGATTATTTCTAGATGTTAAGGACATTTTCCACAAGTCTTTAAGTTCTGTTTAGAAAACACTAAAATTAATAAATTCAGTGATAATTATAAAATCGCTAAAAAGGGGTTTAAAAATTCACAGAAAATACGCAGTAATCACTATTAAAACGAAGTACTGGAAGCCTAGAACAAACTATATATATGAAATAGTAAATGCCTTAAAAGACAAAATTCAAGATGGCGATATAATCGTATTGTCCGAAAAAGCGCTGTCTACAGCTATGGGAAATCTTGTTGATGAATCTAAAGTAAAGCCAAGTTTCTTGGCGAAATTTCTCGCTAGATTTTGGAATAGAATAATTTGGGGCTACATGCTGGGAATAGTGTGTCGTCTTAAACCTGAAACAATTATTAAGTTACGAAATTATCCAGTTAGATTTGGCGCAGCTCATAAACAATTAGCATTGCTTTACGCTGGGTTTCTTCAAGCGCTAAGACACTATTCCGAGGGGGGCATTGATGCTAGCAACATACCTTATACCTATGCATGTTTACCCTTAAGAAGCCCTATGGATGTTGCAAGAAGAATATTCGAAGCAATAACACGTATAACAGGGAAAAGAGTAACAGTTATGATTGTTGATGGTGATAGTACTTTTTCTTTTAGGAACGTTCATTT
This sequence comes from Candidatus Odinarchaeota archaeon, assembly GCA_021158895.1. GTDB lineage: Archaea > Asgardarchaeota > Baldrarchaeia > Baldrarchaeales > DXJG01 > DXJG01. The sequence continues at coordinate 30,052 of JAGGSW010000175.1, forward strand.
AGCCCCTAGAAAAGTTCCCGTTAAAGGATTGCTGCATTTTGGTGGAGTTCTGACTTTTATTATAGGTAGATTTTTTAAACTGAAGAAAACGGCTACTCCTGTGGCTATTGTAGGATCCCCATTGAGTATAGATGAAGCCTTGGAGATAGCTGAGCTTGCAGACAAGTCCAGAGGGCATGGAGCAGGCATGACAGTATGGGATATGGCAAAACGGTTTAAAGTCGGACTAACCCAGGTTACGTGGGAGATGCTTAGCAAAATAAATCATAGACCAATAACGATAATTAGACTAGTTACAAGGCATCGCTGACGCCTTAACCTTAACGATTGTTCCTAAATGTCATCAAAGAGTAAGTGATAAACAAGTTTTATAATTTTTTCAAACTAAAAGCGTTACTTTGTCGTATAGGTTTTGTTCTTATCCATACACGTAGAAATGTTGTTCAGAAGCTTTCCTATGTTTTACATGTATCTTTTAAAGCTTAAAGTATTTAACAGTGTAGTAACATAATATAATAATATAA
>JAGGSW010000046.1 GCA_021158895.1 Candidatus Odinarchaeota archaeon
GATCATCGTAGGACATCAAAAAGAACAAATAACCAAATATTTCGGAGATGGAAGCAAACTAAACCTAAAAATAACCTACAAAGAACAAAAGGAACCCCTAGGAACAGCCCACGCCACCAGCATAGCCGAAGACTTCGTAGACAACGAAAACTTTCTACTGATCTACGGAGACGTTCTAACAAGCAAACAAAACTACCCTAAAATAATAGAATTCTTCAACAAAGAATCCCCCTCAACCCTCATCACCACATACAAGGTAAAAGACGCATCACTCTACGGCATCATAAAAACAAAAAACAACCAAGTCACAGAAATCATAGAAAAACCAGACCCAACAGAAGCAAAAAACCAGCAAATAAACGCGGGAATATACATATTCACACCCAAAATCTTCAAAGCAATAAAACAAACCAAAAAATCAAAAAGAGGAGAATATGAACTAACAGACTCCATACAGCAACTAATCAAACAAGACGAAAACATATTAGCATATGAACTAGAAGACTGGTGGATAGACATAGGCACCCCATGGGATCTACTCGACGCAAACAAACTACTACTAGAAGAAACAAAACTAGAAATAAAAGGAAAAATAGAAGAAGGAGCAAAAATCATAGGACCAGTAGGAATAGGAGAAAACACCATAATCAGATCAGGAAGCTACATAATAGGCCCAACCCTAATAGGAAAAAACTGCGATATCGGACCAAACTGCTTCATAAGACCCCACACATACATAGGAAACCACTGCAGAATAGGAAACGCCTGCGAAATAAAAAACAGCATAATACTTGACCACACCCACATAGCCCACCTATCCTACGTAGGAGACAGCATAATAGGACAAAACGTAAACTTCGGAGCCGGAACCATAACAGCAAACCTCAGACTAGACGAAAAAACAATAAAAATGACAATAAAAGGAAAAAGAATAGACACCGGAAGAAGAAAACTCGGAGCAATCATCGGAGACAACGTAAAAACAGGAATCGGATGCATGCTAATGCCAGGAATAAAAATAGGCCAAAACTCCCTAATAGGACCAAACACAACCATAAACAAAGACATCCCACCAAACACCATCACAACAACAAAACCCCAAAACACAACAAAACCACTACAACCCCAACCAAAAAAATAAAAACCCAAAAACAAAACAACCCATAGAACACAACCACACACAACCCTTAAAAACCAAAACACCACAAACAAAAACAACCAACCAACAAACAAACACAAAAACAAACCCGCCAAAAACAACAAAACAACAAAACAAACAACGCGCGCCCGTAGTCTAGAAATCTGGGGATTTAAACTTCCCCGGTTGGAGAACCTGGACTAGGACGTCGGCCTGCCACGCCGAGGACCCGGGTTCAAATCCCGGCGGGCGCATCATTGATTTTCTTTTTCTTTTGATGTTTATGGGGGCGTGATCTGGGTTTCTGAACGGGAAGATGTGTGTTGTATTTTGCTAGTTTTGGAAATTTTGGGACTTTGTTTTACTGTGTTTTCTTTGGTAAATTTGTGTTTTTGTTTTTGAATTTTCTATTAAAAGGAAGGGGTCTTTTGATGGTTGTGGGTAATGAGAATATGTTATTTTGGATGGCTTTGGCGTTTTCTTGGCGAATCTTTGGGGTGTTTAGTTTTTTTATTGGTTTTGTGTTGTGTTTTTAATTATTTCTGGTTTTTCGATTTCTTTTAGGGTTTGTGCGGCTCTTTTGCGTACTTCCTCGCTTGGGTGTTTTAGTTTGTCTTTCAGTTTTGATATTAGGTCCTTGGTTGCCTTTGGGTCTTTCTTTATAATTGTTTGTTTTATGAGGCGGGTTAAGTTTTCGAGGTAGTGTTCTTCGAATGTGCTGGTTTCTGTGATTACTCTGAGTGTTATTTCTTTTAGTTTGGGTATTATTTTTTCAATTGTTTTTGGCTGTTTTTCTATGAGGTCGTCGAGAACATTGTACGTTACTTCACGAGCATCGGGATCTTCATCAATTAGTAGTTCCACTAATTTCGGTATGATGTCTTCAATTAGTTGAGGATATTTCATGCCAATGTTTCCTAAGGCTGCGGCGGCACGTTCACGAATAAGCTCATATGGATCATTTAATGCTTTCTTAAGCTTCGGTATTAGTTCAAAAATAAGTTCTGGATGTTCGTATGCAATGGCGCGTAAAGCGGCTACTTTACATTCGTCTAAATCTTTTCCTAGTTTTTTTATTTTTTCTTTAACTAGTTTTGGATATTTTTTCCAAATGACGTGAAGGAGGTCTGCTATTGTTTCAGGGATATCTTCACTTGTGCTAAACCATTCTAATCTTTCTATTAAGTCGTCTATTTTGTCTTTGAAGACATCTATGTACTTCTCTGCAACCTTCCACAAAGCTACAAGCGCGCTATAGCAGATGTCTTCATAGCCATATATGTGTTCCATTAATCTTGGTATTGCGTCTTTGATTAGTTCTGGATATTTTTCTCCAATATTCCCAAGGATATATGCTGCATTGATACGAACTTCGTCATTTGAATCGTGTAACAACTTTATTAGCTTCGGTATTTTATCCTTAAACAATTCTGGAAAATTCTTTGAAACGTTTTCAAGAATTTGTGACATCCAGTAACGGGCGTGTTGACATCTATTAGGAAAATAAACCTCGTCATGACTGTTACGGTCGTATATCCTATAAGGTTCCTTACATGGTCTATTTAACTTCTTCATTAACTCTACTATCTTATCTTTAAATAGCTCTGGGAATTTTGATGAGATGCTTTCAAGAGTCCGTGCGATATAATAGCGAACTTTGCCGCTTTGGTCATCTAATTTTTCCATTAGCTTTGGTACAACCTTTTTCAGCAGGCTTAAATCCATATACTTCAAAAGGTCATATTTTATATCTTCAAGGTTGCTGGCTGCTTTTTCACGAACCTCAACACTACAATCACTCAAATCCCTCAATATTCCCTCCAATTTTCCCTCAATCTCATCTCTCCCCATTCTTCTCCACCAATGCTAGTTTATCATTTGTTATAGCATTCGCACCACAGGGGGTTTCATCACCATTCTTGCTAAAATACATTACCAGACCTCTATTTCCAAAAACTTAAACCATCGCGTTCAGATAGATCGCACAATTCCCTCAAATATTCATGCATTGTTTCGGAATGCTCTTCTACAAGACAATTTTCTCAACTAACCTTCATCGAAATCCTTGTTTAATGTTCTATTATTAGAAATCTCGATCTTGTCCCTTAACAGAATTATTTTTAAGGGTAATTTCCCTAAATTTCAATCCTAATATATTCCCGATCCATATATCAAACTTGAAAGCCTTGATTTCTCTATTTCATATTCTCTACACCACTCAAGAATCTTCTTTCTCCACTCACGATACTTCTCCAGCCTCATATAATTCATATAAATCGCTTTTGAATCGAAACCATTTGATTCGACAATTACATGTCCCATACATCCTCTTACAGCCCATCTAGCCCTTCTAAAAGCCTCAATGTTCTTTGGATCATTGTAAGGCTTTTCTTCATCAAAATCTGGAGCTATAACTTTGTCAAACCTTTTTTGTAGTGCACGCACGTTTTTGTCTGAGAAAGCGTCCAATGTATGAGGAGAAGCATATTCTCGATCATACACCTCTTCGCATCTCCAGATATCTATGCTCCATATACTAGGATCGTTTTTGAGTTCTGAAATCAAGTTTACAGCTTCCTCAATCGCATCGACACTAAAAGAACACATCAAAACTCTTCCATTAACAATTTCACATATCAATTTTCTTGCAAGCTTATCTACGATAGCTATCTGATCCGGAAAGTCAGTTAATGGGCATCTAAACTTTAACTCAATGTTCTTACCAGAATCCTGAATCCACCTAATTTTCTTTCCTTCTGAATCTTCGAAAACAAATTTACTTGCAAGTCTTCCCTTCTTTACTATGTAAAAGCTCCAACCCTCAAATCTAATCAAAACTGCAACAACAAAGAGATTCTCTCTAACTTTAAACACGTCACATTTTTCATAGATGAACTCTACAACCTTTCGACGATTTTCCTTCCACATTTCTTCCAACTTTCTTATCAGATTTTCGGAAACAACTTCACTTCCTGTCACAAAGTCTAAAATAGTGTAGTGATTTCCTAGAATTATAGGATTTACTTGATCTTCTAGGACTGTACGGTTTTCTCCGATGATTAACTCGTCTTCAAGCGAGTATACCCTCAAATCGTCTATTATTCTCTCTATATTGAAATCGTATTTGAATAAACTTTCAATTTTTTCAGATGAATAAACTCCAGGTACTCTTCTAAGAACTTCCAAGGCTATTTCACTTAGCTTTGGATCCGGTTTAAGGTCTTTATACAAAAATTTGAAACTAGCCATTCCAACCACCTATAGCATAGTTGACATCAATATATTTATTGTCAGATCCATTAACACACTGTTTACTGCCGGCATTATTGCCTTCTCTAATATTGTTCCTATTACCGTATCTGCTATTAACTCTGCTGGCCCGCCCAAAACAAAACCTACTAAGAGATCAAATATTTTCTGATTTATAAGAGGAATTTCAAAGCTTAATATCTTCTGTAACACTGCCCCAGCTTCACGATTCACCTTTACTTTAATCCACTCGCATAACTTGTCACATAACTCATCAGTCGTATAGAATGGTATACCCAAGCTTTTTAGAACCGTTGCAAATCCTCCAATAATCATTCCTACTGCAAAGGATGAATCAGGAGTTATCGCATCCTTAATTCTACCTCCAACGCTTTTACCCCGTTCAATAATTTCCTCTTTTAAAGCCCTCACAAAGGGCTTCTTAGGATCTACCATCAGACTTATCCAATCTCCTTCAATATCTAGGGTACCACTGAGCGGAGATATTGTTACCTTGCTAATAATTTGTTCTTCCCAAACTGTTACAGGTGTACTGTTCCTAAACTCTTTAAAATGTGGATCTAAACCGTTAGTCGATATCCTCGGTACACGTATCTTTGAAAGTTTTTCTAAACTTTATTTTCACCCATAGTCATTAATCTAACTGTTGAAAGCTCCATTAAAACGATCATTAAAATTAATATTAATGATTTTACCTTCATTTTGCCCCCACATCCTCACTACGTTCCACATTAACATGTTGGGCAGCAAAGTTTATATACGCTTAAGACAAGCCGATCAAAAACCTGTGGAAACATTTTACTTAAAAAGAAATTTTCGACTAAAAAATAACAAGTCAAAAACTAGCAAAACTATGGCTAATATTCATCGATACCTGCTTCTATGTCATTTCTAAATGTTGCTCTACGTAAAGGTAAAGGACAAAATTTAGGTATAACGCTGTTAATCTGATACTTTTATTGCGCATTTATATATCAACATTATTTTTGTCGGCAACATGTAGTCTAAGTGAACTTGAAACATAATTGATTGAAAAGGTTCTGCATCTCTATTCAAAATACCTTGTTTCGGCTCCATTTAACTTATCAGAAAATTCTCTTAACTCAAAAGCTCTAAAACACAATTGAACGTGAAAACAAAGGTGAAATTTGGTGGTGCGGGGCCCGGGATTTGAACCCGGGTTATCGGCTTGGAAGGCCGACGTCCTAGTCCAGGCTAGACTAGCCCCGCTTATTATTATTGTTTTGTGTATGGTTTTTTAGAATTTATTATGATTTTAGTTTTTTACTGTTTTTGTTTGTTGTTTAGGCTTTTTGTGGTATTTAGAGTGTTCTAGCGGCTATATTTTTATTGTGGGTTTGATTTAAAAAGTTTACGGGGATGCGATTTTAGACAATAAAGTGGAGTTTTAAGTTGTATCGTATTTTTGGAAGTTGAATGTCTTCTTGTATGGTGTATGTATGAGGTATGGGATATTTTTCTTTATTTTGCTAGTTTATTTAATTTTTATTTTTAGTTGACTGGTTGCAGCGTGTTTGGTTTTGGTGTTGTTAGCGGTTTTTAGTCCGAAGGTTTATAAAATTTTGAGGTGAAATATTTGTATGGGGGGATTGTGTGGTGAAGGTGGCTTTAATTTCTAGTTGGGGCGCATGTTGTGGGGTGTCTATTCACGCTGAACTTATTGGAAGGGCTTTGTTGAGGCAGGGACATGAATTGATTGTTTTTGCTCCGCGGTGCTATGAAGATCGTAGGACTTATTTTTTCTTTTCGAGGGATGAGGAGTTTGTGGTGAGGAATTTTTCTTTTCTAAGGTATGGTGATCGATATAGTGATGAGGAGCTTCTTAATTCTTTCTACTTGGATCCTACGCCTATTCTTGAATCGGATTACGATGTGTTGATGGTTGAGAAGCCAACTTCTATACCTCTTGGTAAATTGCTTGAGATTTTCCCGAAGATTAAGAGAAAGGCGAAAACTGTTGCGATTTTACATGAAGGGATTTTACCTGTGAATCCTTATTTTTCTAAGTTTGACTGGGATGCTATTGCTGTTTTTGATGAAAGATTTAAGAAACTGTTTTCTAAGGTCTTTCCAGCGGAGAAAATTCACATTGTTCCTTTTCCCTGTCATCCGATAAAAAAAGGAGATAAAGTGAGCCTGAGGAAGGAAATTGGACTACCTGAAGATGGTAAAATCATTTTTACTTTTGGGAGGTTTTATGGAATAGAGGAAATTTTGCATATGCTTAGAAGTTTAAAAGAAGGTTACCCATCTCTTATATATTTGTGTTTAGTTAGGAATGTTGAAAGATTTATGTTGCTAAAAGAGCTTAGGCAGATGTATCCATTTATACAGGTGAGGTTGGGAAGGCCGTCTATTGAGGAATTATATAAGTATTTGGGGGCAATTGATGCTATATTATTAAACAGGGGGCATCCTAAGCATATAGCTGTGTCTAGTACTGCTCATCTATGTATGGGGTCTCTTAATCCTATTTTATGCTCGGATGTCGGCTATTTTTACACATTTGACAAAGAAGTAATAAAGTATAGGAATTTAATGGAGCTTGAAGCAAGAATAATGGATGTTTTTGAGGGAAGAGTAAGTGAAACGTTAAAGAGAGCAGAAGAATTTGTTAAACGGCATTCAGCGGATAAAATAGCAGAAGAACTACTAAAAATAGGTTTAGAAGCTTGAAATCAAAAGAGCCATATGGATGAAAAGCAATGTAAGGAGATATGATTTATCATTCAATGTATCATGTGTTGACTTATTACCGGAGACACCAAGATTAAAAATGTAAACAGAATAGTTTGTTTCCAATCTCCATCAAGCTATGTAATTTATTGTAAGTCACATTTCATCCATGTTGTTCTTGTTTGTTCGGGTTCGCCAAAGGGGTTTCCAGTGTTGAGGATGTTTGTGAGAACTTTTTGGTGTGGTGGTGCTGTATAACCTGCCTTTTGTAGTCTACTTCTTAGCTTTGTTACCATTTTCGGTATGTTAAGTTCTAAGGGACAGGCTTGGGCGCATTTTGCGCAGAGAGTGCATGTGTATGCTGGTCCTGCGGTCTTTTCCATTCCGTGTGTGAATGCTGTATAGATGGTTCCGATTGCTCCGATGTATTTGTAGCCGTATGTCCCTCCTATTCTTTGATATACGGGGCAGACATTGAGGCAGCTGCCACATCGGATGCATTGAAGCGTTTCTTTGAAGTCTGGGTCTTTTAGCATGTTTGTTCTTCCGTTGTCTAATAATATTAGGTGTAGTTCTTTTGGTCCGTGAACTCCTATGGTTGTGGTGAATTCTATGTCTGCTGTTCTACTTGGACCCGTTATTAGCGATATATAACTTGTCATTGTTTGCCCTGTAGCGTAGATGGGAAGAATTCGCGTGATAATGAAGGCATCTTCGATGGTAGGGTTTATTTTTTCTATTCCCGCTATACATATGTGAACTGGAGGCGCGTTTGTTACAAATCTTCCGTTTCCCTCATTTGTCACTAGTAATATTGTTCCGGTGTCTGCTGCAATGGCATTTGCACCAGATATACCGATATCTGCTTTTATGAACTTCTCTCTTAAAAGTTTCCGGGCTGCCAATGTTATTTCGGTTATTTCTTGGGATATTTTTTCTCCTGTAAGTTTGGAGAACAGTTTTGAGATTTTTTCTCTTGGGATGTGGATGGCGGGTGCTACGAAGTGAGAGGGTTTTTCTTCGAGTTGTTGAATTATAAATTCACCTAGGTCTGTTTCTATAACTTCTATGTTGTGTTTTTCTAGATATTCGTTTAGGGAGATTTCCTCTGTGGTCATTGATTTCGATTTTACAACTAGCTTTGCTTCATGTTCTTCACAAATTTCTAAAACTTTTTTATTAGCTTCCTCTGCTGTCTTCGCTAAGTAAAAGGTCCCTCCAACAGCTTCTATGCTCTCTTTTACTTCTTTGATAAACGTTTCAAGCTGGTCAATTGCATTTTGCCTAATTTCTCTAACTCTCTTAAGAAGTTCTTCTACGTTTTTTATTTGTTTTAGAGCGTTGTCCTTGTTCTCGGTGATTTTTTGAGCTGCTTTCTTTATTGTTTTTGTGATTTCTTCTTTGGAGAGAGTTTCTATTATTGTGTTTTTGTAGATTTCATACCAGTCTTTCATAGTTTTCCCTCTATCCTTTTTATGACGAATTCTGTGAGATCCATTACCTGTATGGGTATGTTTAGGGTTTCGGCTGTTTTTCTCATGTTGTAAACGCAAAATGGACAAGTGGTGATTAAATAGCGTGTTTTTGTTTCAAGTGCTTCTCTTAGTCTGTCTTCTGCTATTGCTGCTGTGAGTTCGCGGTACGTGCTCATTAGTCCTCCACCTGCTCCACAGCAATTGGAGTTCATATAGGAGTTTTTCATTTCGATGATTTTTGTGTTAAATGCTTTGATTACTTGACGAGGTTCCTCGAAGATTCCCATGTGCCTGCCAAGGTGGCAGGGATCATGGTAGGTAACTGTGAGAGGTGCTAGATCTGGGACTGATATTTTCCCGTTGTTTATTATGTCAGCGAGAAGTTGGGAAGTGTGGAGGACTGTGAAGGGCGGTTTAATGTCGAGGTATTCGTAGTAGTCTTTTGCAAAGGTTCTGTAGCATCCCGCGCACGATGTTGCAACCGTGTTTATGTTTTTGTTTTCAATGGTGGTTATAGTTTGTTTTGCAAGTTTTTCTACCTCTTCTAACATCCCGTATCTTATTAATACTGATCCACAGCATGTTTCGTTGCTTCCAAGCGTTTCAAAGCTTATTTGGGCATGTTTTAAGATTTTTACCGTGCTTTTTGCTATTTCTTTTACGCGGTAGGACGCCATGCAACCGACCCAGTACAAGATTTTCCTCATGTGATGCACGACCTCAAATCCCAGTTTGCACAAAGGGAAGGTTATGAAAGGTTGTAGTGAAACTTCTTTAAGATAATTTTGGGAAACTGTTAAAACTTAGAAGTGATTTTCTACGTTTTGTTAAAATGTTGTAGTGTCCAACTTTAATCGGAATAATTGTTTAAAGGCCGATTTGACATAACATTTGTGTAGTAAACTTGTTAATATTGTCTGGTTTGATTTATCTTTGCTTTACTTTGTTTATTCTTGTTTCCGGTAGGTTTATTGCTGTTTCATAGGCGTATATTATTCTTGACGCTACTGTCCATGCTTCCAGCGGCTCTGGATCTATTGATACTTTTAAATCGGCCAACTGTAAGTGTTCTTTTTTAAATGTTCCATGCGGAAATCCTCCCACTATCGCCGCTAGCTTTTCATGTTTTGAAAGTTCTTTCATTAATTGTAAAAGTTCTACTGGTTCGCCTTCCCCCGTGAAGATTACCGTCATGGTTGGTTTTATTTCTTCTAACAGTCCTTTCAATGTTTTCGGTCTAAGTTTTATCAATGTTTTCCCCTTTGGAGGTACTTTTCTTTTCACAAATAATTGCTCCATTAGTCCTACAAATCGGTTATAGTTTTTTGGTAGTCTTGTTTCTGGGTTAATATATAATACTTTATCGTTTATTGTGTGCACGTATGTTTGCAGCAAACCTTCTTTGTTTAGAGGTGTTCCAAGCACGTTAAGTAAAGTTATGTGAACTATATCTGGCCTACCTCTCTTCTTAGCGTCTTTTAAATTTCTCATGTAATAGTGGTGGCGTGACGAATCAAGCAATAGTTCCTTCGGTTTTTTCCCTCTTTTCATCGCCTGAAGTCTAATTGCTTTATATTGTCTTAACTCCGGCGGTATTGTTTCCAGCGATGATTCCGCCAATATAAAAATAAGCATGCTCTTACACCTTGTAGTTTTCAAGCGTTAAAGGTTAAATAGTTTACTGAAATCAGAAGAAATCAGCTATTCTAGCTAAAACTTCACCAGAGAACCATTAAGATAATGAAATACCAACTTCATGCAACTTACTTCTCTTTTTCTGCAATATCCCTCAAAATTTTCGGAGTTTTTGCAAGGATATCGGGTGATAGTTTTCGCCGCGGCTTTCTCGCCATTATAAATCCCTGTGCAACGTTTCCTTCCGGATCCTCTACGAAGTCGATATCCTCGAAAAATATCCATGTGAATGCCATTAGCTCTGCTAGCCCCCAAAAATATGTCTCTAAAATTACTGGTCTTGATCTGCTCACTAAATCGATTACTGCACGGTCAAAGGTTCCTTTTAACATGTCGTAGCCTGCATGTGTCGATATTACCATTCTTTCCTCGTCTACCTTTTCTATCAGCACCTCTTTGTATCCTCGTTGATAAAATATTCTATAAATTCTATCGCTTTCTTCCATTATCATAAGTCCATCGTTTAGGAGCGTTTCGCTTGCGGATGCTAGAAGTCTAACCATGTCCCATGGATTGAAATGTGGAGCAGAAAGACCATACATTAAAATTATATCAGCTTTTGTTTCAAGTGTATGTGTTTTTCTTGCGTCAACTTTAATCACACATATATCTTTTTTGAGTTCTTTGTATCCCCATTCTTTAGCAATTTTAAGAGCATTTTCACGTAGATCGGTGAGAGTTAAATTTATATTGATATTCTTTTCGCTAAGAACTTTTGCTAGGGCTACCCCTCCAATGCCCATGCCACTACATATTTCCAATATGTGGATTTGAGGTTTATTTTGAATCAGTGCTTTAAACCATTCATGTTCTATAAGAATTTGAAATCTCCTAACAGCTTTCTCATATCTTTTGAACCCTTCTTCAGTTCTGGGATCTTCAGGAAAACTAAACACATTATAAAAAGATTTTAGCAGGTTATCATGTTTCTTCATTTCTTATCACCATGCTTATTACTCAAAATATGCCGAGTTCTCATATGCCACAATTCTCGTAACCAATCTAGTATCTTTCACATCTTATATTTGGTCAATTTTCTATCAACATGATTATATTGCTATTCAAGTCTTTATTTATGGGTGTGCTTTATTGAGGAGAAAGTTGGATCAGCTGCTTGTTAAGGATATTGCTAGGCAGCGAATTGAGCTCTTGTTTGAGATGGCGGATAAGATTTATAGGCAGTACCCCGATTTAGCGCAACGCTATATTGATTTAGCCCGTAAAATCGGCATGAGGTGCAGAGTTAAAATTCCCAGACGGTTAAAGCGTAGAATTTGTAAACATTGTAAAAGTTTTCTTATTCCAGGTGTTAATTGTAGGGTTAGGCTTCGTACAAATAGGTTTCCTCACTTGGTTGTTACATGTTTAAGGTGTGGTAGACAGATGCGTTACCCGTATAAGATAGGTGGTAAAAGTGCAAAAAAGGTTTAAGACGTTGATTAGCGAGGTTCGACATGCATCAGCAACTATTAGAATAGGGAAAGCAGGTATCACTGAGGGTTTAATTAAGGAAATTAAAAAGAATCTTGAAGCTATGGGAGTTGTTAAAGTTAAGATTTTACGTTCTGCTTTAACTCACGGAGATAGGTTTGAACTGGCTAGAAAGGTTGCTGAGTTAACTAGCACGAAGCTCATCGAGGTTAGAGGTAGAACTTTCATAATTGCTTCTCCTTTCGGTAAAAGAAAGGTTTTTAAGGAATAATTATATTTGTTGTCTGCACTATTATCGTCTTCTTGTATTAATGTTAGGAGAGTATGAGTATGGCCACGGTGTACGATGTCCCTGCCGATATATTAATTAGGAGAATAGCTGAAGAGTTAAAGAAAAGCGATAAAATTAAGCCTCCGGAATGGGCTGCTTACGTAAAAACCGGAGTACACAAGGAGAATCCACCTGTTGACCCCGATTGGTGGTATATCAGGTGTGCATCCATTTTAAGAAAACTTTACATTCATGGGCCGATTGGCGTTTCGAGGCTGAGAACCGCGTATGGTGGCAGAAAAAATAGGGGAGTAAAGCCGGAACATTTTAGAAAAGGTAGTGGAACAATCATTAGAAAAATTCTTCAACAATTAGAGGAAGCCAAACTAGTTGAAAAAGCTGATAAATCCGGTAGAAGGCTCACTCCACTCGGTAGATCGTTTCTCGATAGACTGGCATACGAGGTAAAGCTTAAACTTCAAAAAGAAATACCAGAACTTAAGAAATATTAGTTTAATTGGAGATGATACTGTTGTCCGAGGACGAAGAACTAGAAGAAATACAGAGAAGGAAACTGTTAGAGTTACAGAGGCAAATAGCGGAGGCCCGGCGAAGAGAAGAAATGAGAAGACAGCTTGAAATGCAGAAACAAGCCATACTTAGGAGAATATTATCTTCCGAAGCTAGAGAAAGGCTCACCCGTATAAAAATGGTTAGGCCTGAATTTGCAGAAAGATTAGAATTAGAATTAATAAGGCTGGCTCAAGCTGGGAGACTTCCTATCCCTCTTAGTGACGATCAACTTAAGATGATTCTTAAGAGACTTCAAGGGGGAAGAAGAGAAACAAAAATAAAATTTAGATAAGGTGAAATGCCTTGGCCAGAAATAAACCTTTAGGTAAAAAACTTAGACTTGCATCTGCTCTTAAAGAAAATAGAAGCGTTCCTACTTGGATTATTGTACGTACTAAGGGTAAAGTTCGTACGCATCCTAAAAAAAGATCCTGGAGAAATAGGAAAATAAAGCCATAAGGGAGGATGTTTCATGGCGTTGGAAGAAGAAAGGGAAGTAGGTGAAGAAAAGGAAGTCTCAGAAGAAATACTTGAAGAGAGAATCTATGTCATACCGCTTGCCAAAAAGTTTATTTATACTCCTAGGCAAAAAAGAGCAGAAAAAGCAATTCGCGTTCTTAAAGAATTTGTTGAAAGGCATATGAAACCCGAAAAAATTATTATTGACCCTGAAGTTAATGAAAAAATCTGGGAGAGAGGTATTCAGTCACCTCCCCGCAAAATTAGAGTTAGAGTGACTAAGGACAAGGAGGGTGTTGTTAAGGTTTTCTTAGCGGAGAGGTGATTTCTTGGTTGTTATTCGCACAAATTTCAATGGTAATCCTAATCTTGGTGTTTACGCTATCGCAACTGACAAATACGTTTTGGTTCGCTTCGATCTTTATCAAAAAACCTTAGATAAATTGAAAGAAACATTTAAGGTTCCTGTTTTAAGAACTAAAATTGCTGAAAGTCCAATTATCGGTATTTTTGCGGTCGGTAATTCTAACGGTATATTGGTTCCTTATTTTACTTTAGATAGTGAAATTAAAATGTTAAAAGAAGAACTTGACATTATCGTAGAAAGGGTACCTAGTAAGATGACAGCCTTGGGTAATATTATTCTGGCGAATGATAAAGGTGCTATTGCGCATCCGGGACTAGAACGAAAAGCTATTAAAGTTATTGAGGATGTTTTAGACGTCGAGGTAGTATGCGGTAAAATTTATAGGTTGCCACTTGTAGGTTCCATGAGTGTTGCTACAAATAAAGGCGCTATTGTACATCCCATGGCTTCGGACGAAGAATTGGAATGGCTCAGTTCTGTACTCAAAGTTCCTGTTGATATTGGAACAGTAAATCACGGTTCACCATTTGTAGGTGCTGGAATGATAGCTAACTCCTATGGCGCTGCTACAGGTCTTCTAACAACAGGTCCCGAACTTTTAAGAATAGAAAGAGCTTTAGAAATATAACTTAAAGGAGGAAATTGACGATGGCAACCTCAGAAGTCAAAATATATAGGATCATTGGTGAATACAGAAAAAATCTGATGAAAATAAGATTTTCCAAAGAGGTAAGAGCTTTAAAGCCTGAAGACGCCCTTGAAATAGTTTTTTCGGAAATTGGAAGCACTCACAAGGTGAAGAGAAGAGATATTAAAATACTTGAGATCAAGGAGATAAAGCCCGAAGAAGTTAAATCTGTTTTAATTAAAGGTCTTTTAGGTTTACATTAGGGAGGATCCTATCATTGTCAAAAGAAAATGTAGAAAAAACAATGCAAAGGCTCATTTTAGAATATAATTGGTATAAGTCGCAAGCTGAAACTCTACAAAAGGAAATCAACGTTCTAACATCATACGTAGAGCAGCTAACCCTCACTATGACAACCATTGAAAATATTCGCAAAGGTGAGGGTAAAGAAGAAATCCTTGTCCCAGTAGGGTCGAGAACCTTCATAAAAGCCAAACTTGTAGACCCTAATAAAGTCATAATTCATCTAGGGGCCGATGTTGCCGCTGAAAAAACGCTAGATGATGCACAAAAACTGCTTGAGGAAAGACTTGGCGAAGTACAAGAAGTATTAAATGAAAGAAGAAAATTGCTTGATCAAGTAATTGCCAAACTTGGAGACCTACAGAACCAACTAAATCAGCTTAGTCAAAAAACTAGGTAAACTCAAAGATCTCAGGTGACATTAATGCTAGAGAAGTTAAGAACTGCTCTTAAAAGCTTCACAGAGAAAATCAGCAAAAAAACTTTAACAGAAAAAAGATTAGACGACGCCTTATGGGACCTTAAACTTGCCTTGCTTAGTAGTGATGTAGCATTACCAGTTGCGGAGAAAATCGCAGAAGATGTTAAAAAATCCTTACTGGGACAAAAAATAGGACTGCTCGAAAACACTAAAAAAGTCGTTGCGGATGCGATTAAAGAAACCATCATGGAAATACTAACTCCAAAAGAAGAAGTCGACTTCTTTAAAATGATAGAAGAGAAAAGAAAACAAAAAGAACCTACTGTAATTGTTTTTGTAGGTTTTAATGGAACTGGAAAAACAACTACAATAGCCAAACTAGCTTATCTCCTCAAAAAGAAAGGTTATAGCGTTGTACTAGCTGCAAGTGACACTTTCAGAGCCGGATCAATAGAACAACTAGAAGAACATGCAAAAAGACTAGGAGTCAGAGTCATAAAACACAAATACGGGTCAGACGCCGCTGCTGTCGCATTTGATGCAATCAACCATGCAAAAGCCAAAGGTATTGATGTTGTCTTAATTGACACCGCTGGAAGAGCTCAAACAGATAAAAACCTAATGGACGAAATGAGAAAAATAATAAGAGTAACTGAACCTGATCTCGTAATTTTTGTTGGAGATGCGCTAGCTGGCAATGATGCATTAGTACAAGCTGAAAAATTTAACGAAGCTGTAGAAATAAGTGGATCCATATTAACGAAAGTCGATGCAGACGTGAAGGGTGGAGCAGCTCTTTCAATAACTTACATAACGGGAAAACCCATATTATTTATTGGTGTGGGACAAAAATACGAAGATTTAAAACCCTTTGATCCTAAATGGTTCACAGAAAAAATAACCAAATTTAACTAATCGAGGGGATTTAAATGGTTAACTTAAAAGGAAGAGATTTTTTAACCCTTCAGGACTTTACCCATGAAGAATTAAGATTTCTACTTGATACAGCTCTAGAACTAAAGAGAGCAAGAAAACGGGGATATTTTGAGCCTGTTCTTCGCGGTAAGACCTTAGCTATGATATTTCAAAAACCTTCAACAAGAACAAGAGTAAGTTTTGAAGTTGCAATGGGCGACCTAGGGGGCCGTGCTCTTTATCTTAGATGGGATGATTTACAGCTAGGACGCGGAGAAACTGTTGCAGACACAGCAAGGGTGCTTAGTAGATATGTAGATGGTATAATGGCTCGAGTATTCTCGCATAAAGATCTTGAAGAACTAGCAAAATATGCAGATATCCCAGTAATAAACGGATTAAGTGATCTAACTCATCCCTGCCAAATTCTGGCCGACTTACTTACAATATTAGAAAAGAAAGCAGTACTCAAAGGACTAAAATTGGCTTTTGTAGGCGACGGGAATAATGTTTGTAACTCGCTTTTAATAGGCTGTACAAAAATGGGTATGAATATATCGGTTGCAACACCCAAAAAATATAGACCAAAGGAGGAAATTATTCAGTGGGCAATGGAGAATGCCCAAGAAAGTGGAAGCAAGGTTGAAATCTTAGAGTCGCCAGAAGAAGCTGTAAAGGACGCAGATGTTATATATACCGACGTATTCGTTTCAATGGGCGAAGAAAAAGTCGCAAAAGAGAAGCTGCAAGTATTTCAAGGATACCAGGTAAATAAGGAACTAGTGAAACATGCTAAAAAAGATTATATTTTCATGCATTGCCTTCCAGCACATAGAGGACAGGAGGTAACAGATGAAGTTATTGATGACCCTATACACTCGGTTGTGTGGGATCAAGCAGAAAATCGTCTACATGCACAAAAAGCTGTGCTTGCTCTCCTACTTTAAATCAATTCTCTTTCTTATTTTAGTAGTATTTTAAGTTTTAATTCTGTTTCTAAAAGCTTAATAAAACTTAATATTTCACTTTTTACGTTTTGGGTAATATTCCCGAAATACAAATTGTAAAAAATTTATCAAATTACTTATGGAACGTAGGTGAAATATATGGAGCAGATTATAGAAAAAATAAGAGAAAGAGAGAGTATTTCATCACAGAGGCGTGCTCGTTTCAGCACTAAATATGTGGATGAAGAACTTCAAAGAATACTAGAGGAAGCAAGAACAAAAATTCTGGTTGTTGGCGTAGGTGGGGCTGGAAACAACACTATAACACGGCTAATGGAGATCGGCATCGATGGCGCTGAAACCCTCGCAATAAACACTGATGCACAAGATCTCCTATACACCGATGCACATCATAAGCTATTAATTGGTAGAAAATTGACTGGAGGTCTTGGAGCTGGAAATAACCCAGCGGTGGGAGAAGCTGCAGCAAAAGAAAGCTATGAAGAAATAAAAGAAGCAGTAGTAGCTGATTTAGTGTTCATTACATGCGGTTTAGGCGGAGGAACTGGCACCGGAGCAGCACCTATAGTTGCGGAGGCTGCAAAAGATCAGGGAGCCCTTACGATAAGCATATGTACCTTGCCGTTTAGAATAGAGGGCAAAAAACGTATTAAAAATGCCTTAATGGGTTTAAAAAACCTTTTAAATGTATGTGATACGGTTATAGTCATCCCCAACGAGAAACTACTTGATATCGTTCCAAACCTGTCAATCGCTGAGGCATTTAGAGTAGCTGATGAAATATTGATTAGAGGTGTAAAGGGCATCACAGAACTTGTCACAAGACCAGGACTTGTAAACTTAGATTTCGCGGACGTTAAATCAGTTCTAGAAAACGGCGGAATGTCCTTAATCTCTATGAGCGAAGCAGAAGGAGAAAAAAGAGCAGAAATAGCTGTCAAAAAAGCCTTACAAAACCCGTTGCTAGATGTTGATATCAATGGAGCTAGAGGAGCATTAATAAACATTAGTGGTAGTCAAGACTTAACTCTACATGAAGCCGAAATTATAGTTGAAAACGTAGCGTCAAAACTTGAACCTGACGCTGAAATCATATGGGGCGCACTAATAGACGGTGAACTAAAAGGAGCAATTCGAATAACTCTAATAATTTCCGGGGTGAATTCACCCTATCTAGTTGAATCTGAAGAGGACCTCATGAAAATACTACTCGAAAAAAATAAAGGGACAAACATTGATTTCGGTATAGAACCACTAGAGTGAAACAGCAAACTCTAGTCAAAGGTGTAACAGATGGATGTAGTATCTTTCCTAAGAAATGTAAGAAGATTACTAAAACTAGCAAAAAAACCTACCGGAGAAGAACTTAAACTTAGCATAAGGATATCTGTAATTGGCATTCTTGTTATAGGCTTTATTGCGTTCCTAATTAGATTAATTTTTGCGTTACTGTTCCGATAAATGAGGGGGAAAAATGTCAGAAACAAGGCCCAAAGCAAAGTCAGGCATCTTCGTAGTAAGAACAACTACTGGTCAAGAAAAAATAGTTGCAACGCTAATTGAAGAAAGGGCAAAAGCACGAAAACTAGCAATAAGAGCTATTCTTATACCTGAAGGAGTAAGAGGATACATTTTTATAGAAGCAGCAACTCCATATGATGTCTTGCAGGCAATTACTGGGCTTCCCCATGTCAGAAGCAGACTAGCTGGAAAAATAGATATATCAGAAATGGAACATTTTCTCGCACCAAAACCAGCCTTAGAGGCTGTCAGTGAAGGAGATATAGTTGAAATAACAGGAGGACCGTTTAAAGGAGAAAAAGCGAAGGTTGTCAGAGTAGATGAGTCAAAAGAAGAAGTCGTAGTCGAATTGTTTGAGTCTCCCGTACCCATTCCAATAAAAGTTAGAGCAGACTTCGTAAAAATTGTAGAAAAAGAAGAATAAAGGTGATGAGTCATGGGTAAAAAGGTCACACTTGAAGTACTAGTTGATGGTGGAAAAGCTAGTGCTGGGCCCCCCATAGGACCAGCATTAGGGCCAACTGGTGTAAACCTATATATGGTCGTTCAAAAAATAAATGAACTTACCAAAGATTTTGCAGGGCTAAAAGTACCAGTAAAAATAATAGTAGACCAAGAAACAAAAGAATTCTGGGTAGAAGTAGGCACTCCACCTACAAGCGCCCTAATACTCAAAGAACTGGGTAAAGATAAGGGAAGCGGGGATCCAAAGGGAAACAAAGTCGGAGATCTAAAAATGGAGCAAGTAGTTAAAATTGCAAAAGCAAAAATGGGAGACCTAATTGTAAAAAGCCTTAAAAGCGCCGTTAAAACAGTACTTGGAACCTGTGTCAGCATGGGCGTGACAGTAGAGGGTAAAGACCCTAGGGAAATTCAAAAAGAAATCGATGAAGGTGTTTGGGACAACTTACTTTCTGAAGAGTAAAACATTAACTTTATATTAGATTTTTTGCTATTTCCTCCAGCATTTTAGTCTCGTAAATTAATGATCACCATAATACCAATTTAAAATCATCTTCCTAGATCCAGTGCTCCGAGGGATGTAATATGTCCATAGACATTAAAAAAATAGTTGAAGCCGTGAAAGAAGCAAAAGAGAAAGCAAAGGAAAGGAAATTTAAAGAATCAATAGATCTATCTATTAGCTTTAAAAATTTAGATTTAAAAAAACCTGAAAATAGAATAAGTGCCGAAGTCACTCTTCCCCATCCAATTAATAAACCTGTAAAGGTTTGTGTCATAGCTAGTGGAGATCTTGAGGTTAGAGCAAAAAATGAGGGAATAGACTCAGTATTATCAAGAACAGATCTTGAAAAATTCCTATCAGATCGAAAAGCAGCGAAAAAACTAGCAAAACAATTCGACTTCTTTCTTGCTCAAGTTGATTTAATGCCTCTAGTTGGTAGATCCCTTGGCCCTGTTTTAGGTCCAAGAGGTAAAATGCCCAAACCTATACCGCCCACCGCTGATATAAAATCTCTAGTAGAACAATACAGAAGAACTGTTAGAATTAGAATGAGAAATAACCCTGTAATTCATGTTAGAGTTGGAACAAAAGATATGGAAGATGAAAAAATAGCTGAAAACATAAAAGCAGTTTTAGAATTCCTACTCGAAAAACTTGAAAAAGGCATGCAAAATATAAAAAGCATATACGTTAAAACAACCATGGGACCACCAGTTCCCATTAAAATAAAATAACTATAATGATCTAACCATAAGGGATGTGGACAACATGGCTATAGCTGTTACTAAGCAGGGAAGACCTGTACCTGAACACAAAGTAAAAATAGTAGACGAGTTAGTTGACCTAATCAAAAAGCATAAAGTAATAGCTTTAACAAAAATGGATACAATCGGAGCACACCAAGTTCAAAGATTAAGAAACATGTTAAGAGGCAGAGTCCTAATTAAAATGGCAAAAAACACATTAATGAAAATAGCTTTAAACAAAGCTAAAAAATTTAAACCAGGTATTGAAAAACTTGCAGATTACATTACTGGATCATGCGCATTTGTATTTACAAACGAAAACCCGGTAAAAATAAATCTTTTCCTAGAAAGAAATAAAGCAAAAGCTCCCGCAAAAGCCGGTCAAACAGCTCAAAACGATATAATAGTACCAGAAGGCAACACAGGACTCCCACCTGGACCAGTAATCAGCGAACTAAACGAAGTAGGAATCCCCACCAAAGTACAATCCGGATCGGTATGGGTGGCAAAGGATACCGTCGTCTGCAAAAAGGGAGAAAAAATCTCAAGAAAACTGGCATTAGTCCTTTCAAGACTCGGCATAGAACCCATGGAAGTAGGATTATCTCTTCACGCCGCATATGACGATGGAGTTATATTTACAGAGGAAGAACTAACAATACACCCAGAAGAAATAAAACAACAAATACAAACCGCCCACATAGAAGCATTCAATCTAGCTCTAAACGCCACAGTACCAACCACCGACACAATGCCCATACTACTGCAAAAAGCATATAGCGAAGCAATAAACCTATCGATAAACGCATGCATACCAACCAAAGAAACCCTACCATACATCCTATCGAAAGCCCACGTCGAAGCAACAAGCCTTGCAAGCAAAATACTTGAGATAAAACCAGACGCACTGCCAAGTGAAGTAGTTACTACAGTTCCTCAACCAGTAGAGAAAGCTGAGGTAAAAGAAGAAGAGAAGAAAGAAGAAAAGAAGGAAGAGGAAGAAGAGGAAGAAGAATTAGGTTTAGGATCACTCTTCGGATAATTTCGGAGGTGAAAAATTTGGAATACATATATGCTTCCATGCTCCTTCATAAAGCTGGAAAACCCATAACAGAAGAAAACATAAAGAAAATATTAGAAGCCGCCGGAGCAAACA
The DNA here is from genome assembly GCA_021158895.1 of Candidatus Odinarchaeota archaeon. GTDB lineage: Archaea > Asgardarchaeota > Baldrarchaeia > Baldrarchaeales > DXJG01 > DXJG01. The sequence goes on from JAGGSW010000046.1 coordinate 21,002, forward strand.
TAGACGAAGCAAGAATAAAGGCAGTAGTAGCAGCTCTAGAAGAAATCAACATAGACGAAGCAATAAAAACTGCAGCCGTACCGGTAGCAGCCGCAGCACCAGCACCAGCCGAAGCAGCCGCCCCTGAAGCAAAAGAAGAGAAGAAAGAAGAAAAGAAGGAAGAGGAAGAAGAGGAAGAAGTAGGAGGACTCGGAGCACTCTTCGGATAACAAATGAAACCAAAACACATCAAAAACACTCACGCAAACACCACCAGAACACAAACAAAACAAGAAAACTAGAAAGTTATTTCCCCATTCTATATTTTACAAGGAGAAAAACATGAAAAATGAGAGAAAACTCCTAGAAGCTGCAAAAGACTACAAATACCTGCTAGAAAGAGGCTACAATAAGAAAAGCGCACTAAGATTCGTAGGAGAACGATATCTATTAAATGAAACAGAGAGACACATACTTTACAGAACAATATTCCCAGAGAAAGAAGCCACCCAAAGAAGAGAAAAACTAGTTAAAGAAAGCGAAGTAGAAAACAACAGACTAGTAGTGGACTGCTACAACGTCCTAATAACCGTAGAAACCATGCTAAAAAACGGCATCATATTAAAAGCAGACAACGGATACATAAGAGACATCTCAGCAATCTTCAGAAAATACAAAATAACAAACCTAACAGAAAAAGCCCTAAACCTAATCATACAAGCCATCAAAAACCTAAAACCAGCAGAAGCAATCTTCATACTAGACCAACCCATCAGCAAAAGCGGAGAACTCGCAGCAAAAATAAGAAACCTCCTACAAAAACACAACATAAAAGGAACCGCAAAAACAACAAAACACCCAGACAAAGAACTAACCCAAACCCCAGGAATAATAGCCACAAGCGACACCATAATATTAGACAAAGTCAAAAAAACCTTCGACCTACCAGCCTACATCTTTAAAAAACATTTTAAAAATAAAACAAAAATAATAAAACCAAAACACATAAACCTAAACCAAAAACACAAACAAAAAATCCCACACAAATAACCACTAAAACGGGCCCGTGGCCTAGCAGGATAACAAAAAAAGCACCTGAAAGGGCGCCGGCCTTCTATAAGCGTTCTGCTTGCTGCGTTTGAGGAAAGCCGGTGGTCGCGGGTTCGAATCCCGCCGGGCCCGCCACTCATGACTTTTTGTTTGGAGTGGGTTGTTTGTGTTTGTTGTTTTGGTGTTTTATTTTTGTTTTTGTGTGTTGTTGATTTTTTCAAGTATTAGTTTGATTTTTCTGTGGGTTTCGTTGTCGGTTTTGTTGAGTTTGTTGAGGAGTGGGGTTATTTTGTTGAGTGTTTCTGGTTTTGTGGTGGTGATTGTTTTTAGGAGGTTGGCTATTTTTGTGATGTGGTGTTTGCTGTATTTTTTGTTGGTGAGGAGTTTTGGTAGTATTTGAAGGAGTTTTGGTAGTATTTTGCTGATGGTTTGGGGGTGTTTTTTGATGAGGATTGTTAGGTTGTCGCTTAGGTTTTCGTAGACTTCTTCGTATGGGTGGGTGAGGTATTCTGTTATTTTGGGTAGTGTGTCTTCGATTAGCTGTGGGTAGTCTATTCCTATGTATAGTAGTGTTAGTGCGGCTGATGTGCTGAGTTCTTGGTAGGTTTCGTTATAGGTTTCGTTGTATAAGTTTTCTTTGAGTTTTGGGGTTAGTTTTAGAACCATCTTGGAGGATTTGAGGGCGAGCCACTCGATGGTTTCAATGGTGTATTCGTTTAGTTTGTCCCAAATTTTTTCTATTTTTTCTTCTACCTGTTTCGGATATTTTTTCCAAACTACGTGTATTATGTCTATAAGTAGTTCAGCGGTGTCCCAGTCAGTGAGGGAGTCCATTAAGGCTTCAAATAGCAAGTCTATTTCTTCTTTCAGTATATCAACGTTATTTTCTGCATGGTTCCATAGGATAGATGCTGCTTTATAACGAATGGGATCATGTCTTAGACAAGTCACCAAGTCTCGGGTTATGTTTTTAATTGTTTCAGGCTTTCTACTTCCGATGTTTTCGATTATTTCTAATGCTATGAGGATAACTTCGTCATTTGAGTCATGTAGAAGTTTTGCTAAGTCGGATATCCTGTTATCGAATAATTCTGGGTATTTTTTTGAGACTTCTAATATTGCCTCAGCTATTGCTGTACGAGCATGTTGACATCTATTTGGGAAGCCTGCAAACTCGTCGTGTGGTAAATCATCTAGGTTGTAAGGGTCTTTGCAGGGTCTACTGAGTTTTAGAAAAAGTATGTCGACTTTATCTTTGAATACTTCTGGCCGTTTAGCCGCTAAACTTGAAACAACTGTTGCTAAATGTTCGTAAACTCTATCATTTCTCTCCTCCAGTCTCCCAAGAAGTCTTCTAACAGCGAACTCAAATTTCTTCTGACCCATATTGGAGATTTCGTCCACGATCTGTTGGAGAGTTTCTGCAATATGTTCCCTAATCTTATCACTTGGATCGTTCAACTTGTCAATGAATCTCAGTATAGCCCACTCAAGCCTTTCGCCTTTCAAACACTTAATTTTTTCGGCGAATTCTTTTACTCGATCTTTGATTACAATTTCGCGATAATCAATACTAGAGTCGTTAAGTTCCCGAATAATGTCCTTAATAATATTAAAGGTAGGTTCTTCTCTGGATTTGTTCTTTGAGTTTCCTTGGTTCAACACCATTCACCTAGTTGTTCATATTTATGTATTCGAGAGAAAAGCTATAAACTTGGTGAAGCTTCAGTAGAGTCATTCTACCAGTTTACTGCTTGTTGTAGGAGTTGTGTCCATGTGTTTCCTAGGATGGTTCCGATTAGGTACATTGTTGGTCCGCCGTTTCCGATGATTTGTATTGCTGTGTCGATGAGGGGGTATATGATTTTTGTGAAGATCCAAGCATTATCGCCGAATACGGTTTGTGCTATGTAGGGTATTATGTTGTCTGCCAAAACTACGTTTATGTTTCCTTCTAGGTACATGCCTATTAGTATGCCGTTTAACATGCAGCCGAGAAATGTTTGTACTGCAGTTTTAACAACATTTTTAATCGAGTTTTCGCCTTTAGTTCGCTTGATGACGTTCCATGTGTCTTGCCAGTCATCTACATCTATGAGGATTTTTGCTATGAGTGATAGTGCCATGTATGCATAGATTTTTCCGTAGTTTGTTTTTAGAACCATTTTTACGTTATTTGGTAGTCTTTTGTATATCTTTATGCCTATTATGTGGCCAGTGAAGCACGTGGTTGCAAATATTATGATGAATATAGCCGATGCGGCTGCGTTTAAGCTTTTTCCTAGGATGTTCTTGAAGGTTTCTTTTACTTTGGGTTTTTGGAAGATGTCTAGTAGGTCTTTGTGGTGTTGTATTACTCCTTTTTCAGGGGCTTTTGTTGGTAGTTCGATTGTGGTTGTTTTAACGTCTTCTCCAAGTTCCCCTAAGTCCTTGAGGTATGCTTCGTTTCTTGCTTGGATTCTTAGTTCCTTTTGTGAATTTCTGTAATTGTCGAGTAACCTGAAATTCCAATTCCCAGACTCTTTATAAATCCCCCTAATCTTCTCAGTAAGAACTCTTATTTCGATTTTCTTACCATCTTGAATCTTTGTATATTTTGGATCAATGGCATTCCTAATTTTATCGGCCGACATGTTTTTCTTTAGTTTGCCTTTTGTTTTTGCTTCGTTTACGGCTTGTTTTAGGGTTTCTATGACTTTTGTGTGGAGTTTTTCGTAGTATTCTTTGTAGTTTTGTTTTAGCCAGTTTTCTATGTTTTCTCTTGTTTGTTTAACTTGTTTCTTTTGGTTTGTTAGGCCTTCTTCTTCTAGTCTTTCTTCCACTTTTTTAAGTATGTAGCATAGTTCTGTGTGTTGCATGAGGATTTCGTTGAGGAATACTGGGTCGTAGCCTTTTATGATGATTTCTGCGTGGTTGTCTATGACTAGAGGGTGAACTTCAGCAACAGACTGAGATATTAGGTTATAGAAGCTTGGTAGTTTTCCTTCCCGTGCTTTATACTTATTTGCATAGGTTCTCCAGAACTCAGCTTGCTTATTTATTATCTGTTTTACCTTTTTGGTTTTTTCCAGCCAGTTCTTGCCGAGCATGCCATCATCTAACCCTGTACCGTGATCAAACCTGTAGATGAACTCCATAATCCCCTTGCTTCGAAGTTTCTCCACAAGTTTTGAAGTTTTTGTGGCTTTATTTTCAGTTTTTGGTTTAGAAGCAATCTTTCCATAGTTTTCCTTGAGCTCTCTACACGGTTTGAATCTTCCTTCGCTCTTTTGTATTTCCATTCTTATCCCTAGGACTATTCTGTAACCCTTAAGTGTAATATCTTCGGTTTTGATTTCGCATGGTATGAACTTACTCATTAGTGCTATTGGTTTTCCCTTATCACTATAGAGTACTCCGTTTTGGATTTTTGTGTCGAATTTTTCCATCGCTTTTTTAAGTGTTCTTTCATAAGGATCTGTGAACTGGTTTAGGTAGCCGTGCCAGACAATTGAGAACTCTACTGATTCTCCATTAATATTCATGTGAATTGTTTGGATGATTGCTATATCTCCGTACCAACTATGGTAACGACGACGTTTTTTGCCTTTTGTAGTTTTGCCGTACTCAAGAATGATCCTTTTGATTTTCCCGCTTTCTTTATCGTATTCTACGAGTTGTGTACCTTCTTTGATTATTTCGCTTAGTTTTTCGTTTAGGACTATTCTTTCGACTCTTCCGATTATGTCACATGGTCGGTTGGCGTCTCGCCACATTTCGGTTGCTTGGCCTTGTCTGAATATTATGTATATGTCGTCGAATCTTGTGAAGCTAACGTATTTTACCGATTTTCCCAGGTAATTCTCCATTTCCCTGTAGATTTTACGATGATGCCATGATATGTTGGTGCTTTTTTCGTTGTCTCTTCTTGCAAACACACCAGCCATTAGTCCTGTGTATAGCCATGTCATGTATAGTTTGTAGTAGGAGGATAGTTGTACTTCTGGTGGTTGGATGCTGATTAGGAAGTTTATTATTTTTGCTGCAGTGTTCATTATGTTGTCTGCGAGTTTTTTATTTAGTCCTCCTTCGACTACGAGTGTGGCGATCATTTCTGCTAATTGTAGGTATGCGTCTATTGTGAAATCCATGAAGTTTGTAAGCAACTTGGTAAGTAATGGTTTAACCGCATTTTTCCATAAAGTATTGAATACGGATGTAATTGAATTAATGAATTTCTCAACGGAATTCTTAAGTAATCGTTCGCTATAAGCTACTGCGTTGTCTAGGAATTTTATTGACCGATCTACCCATTTTCTTAGGATTTTTCGAACCCAGTTTAAATCTATGCTTAAAACTTTTGATAATGCTCCTAGAAGTTTATCCATAGTCCAGGAAAAGTATTTTAATATTCCATTTGCGAATTTTGCTATTGCAGCGATTATCAGGGCGGCAACAAGTTCACTCAGAGTTTTTCCAGCTCTAATCATAGAATAAGCTACGGAGACTACCGTCTTCAAGTATTGTTTTGCAAAGTTTACTATGAAGTTTGCCCCGCGGAAAACCGTATTATCTAAAATGGATTTTACCGGTTTACGCATCCACTTACTCCAAGGAGCATTAAATGTTGCATCAATCCACCTGTATACCGCGTTTTTAACACCGTAGTAGTTTTTGTAAATTGCATTGAAAATTTCGTCCACAAGCAAAATTGCATTTCTAACCTCATCAACACTGGCAACAAGTTTTCCAGCATAACCGCTTCCAAAACGTTTCCTTTCGGCTTTTGGCGGCCTCCAAAACCTCCCAACAATAAAAGGTATGCTTCTAGCTTTATGTCTGAAATTTATTTTCGGGGTTTTAGCCGATTTGCTGAATACTTTACATTTTGGCGGCGTGTAATAACTTATATGTTTAAACCTTTTTCTTACGTAGCTTCTCGGAGGTTTTCCTCGGTGAATTATTGCTTTAACATGTTTTCTATGAAGGGTGATTCTATAAGTTTGCCTAGAGGTTGTTCTTCGCCCCAGTTTGAAGCCCAAAGTTATATTATTGTTGTTGTCGTAGATTTCGTAGGGGTTAACTGTCGAGTTTGTTTCCTCAATTTCATCTACGACTCTAAATTCTACGTAGCCCTCCACTACTTCGCTGGTAAAATTGTCGACAATTTGAACAGGGAGATACACATGTTCTTCAGCTAGTTCATAGGTTCCGGAAGATAGAACTGACTGCACCGAAGCAATGTATTCTCCGTTCAAATATGTTTCTCCATCATAAGTTAATATTGCTGCGACGCTAAGCTCTTCGAAAAAGGAAACCACGGAGCTGTTACCGTAGATCTCTTTTTCCCTGCCCATGTTGCAAAACGGTAAATAAACGAACTTCAACTTACTTAAGCTACTTACACCTAGTTCCTTTACTAAATATTTCAAAGTTTCACCGTTTACAACAGCTACATTGTTTTCTCCATGCATTAACATTCCATGAACCTGCAAAGTTTCATTTAAGACACCGTGAGTTAAAATTATTAGATAGGTTTCGCTTATCCTTCGGTCTTGCTCAGCTAGCCGCAGCAAATACATCAGGTTTATCGCTGTACAATAGTTTCCCGCCATGATTATGGCCGCATCTCCAACCTCCTCTGCGAACTTCAAAATTTCATCTACAACTATGCGTGTTCTTTCATCGCTAAACAACGTTTCATTTAAAATAGCGATATCTGTCACCAAGAAAGCTAGGACAAGTATACCTGTACGATTAATATTTGCCACGGATTCTTCATAAATTTTTTCAATGCCCATGCTTAAATATCCCGTTGCGTTTTTCCCTGTGAGCCAGCTTTCCTGGACGTTTGAGTTCAATGTGATGCCTTGACCAATATTCGGTATGTTACTGAGTGGGGACACTGTTACTCTGCTAATTATTTCCTCTTCCAAAATGTTTACGGGCGTTCCATTCTTGAATCCTTGGAAATTTGGGTTGAAGCTGTCAATGTAGATTTCAGGGGTTTCGTAGCTTGCAAGTTCATCTAATATTTTTCCTTCACCTGTTGCCATGAGTCCTGCTGTTGAAAACTCCATTAAGAGAATCAATAAGACAACTATCGCCAATTGAAGCTTGACTTTCATAGTTTAACCCTCCAACCCAATATTAAATCTGATAACAAAGTTTAAATACTCCAACATGTGTATAGCAAAAACCCGCATAAAACGCTCCAAAACCCGGAATATCTCCGATAAAAACATAAAAACCATCATGAACATTAATATACATCTACATCTGGTTTTTGGAGATTTTTCATGTTTTCCCAGTCTCTTGTCTTATGTCAACCATGGGGACAAAATTTAAGATATTTTTATTAATAATGGTAATTTCGTCCATATG
>JAGGSW010000075.1 GCA_021158895.1 Candidatus Odinarchaeota archaeon
GTTTTATTACTATCGTAGAATATTCTCCGCTAATAGGATTTCTTCTCGGGCTAACGTGTATTGGGGTGAAGCCGTTTTTAATCCAGAATCGAAGGAGTTCTGGTGTTGCGCCGAAGCCAGCTCCAACCCAATCTAACCCCTCTTTTTTAGCTTCTTCGCAAAGTCTTGATAAGCCCTCGCTTCCCAGTCCCATGCTCATAACTTGTGGGTGTGTTGCAATTCTAACGATTCTATACCCTTTAAGTTTTGGGAACTCTACATCCCGAAAATGTTTTTCCACAAGAGTTGGTATTATGTTTCCATCTGGCTCAAACCCGCTATAGATTTCCTTTATAACTTCGTCAGGTAGTCCTCCCTCTAACGCAACTTGAATAGCGTTAACAATTTTTCCATTCTTTGTCTCAAGCATGTAGGCCTTATGGTGGGGGGCATCGGCGAGGAGTGCTACATCTTTAGGTTGGTTTCTATAATGTGCATATACGTAGATGCCAACAAATTGTCTTAGTTTTTCTTCGTTGCCATCTATGAACCACTCATCTAAGTTGGCTTTTTTGAATACGACCTTCATCTTTTTTATTTGTTCTATATCTTTTCTTGAAAGCTGAGCTGGCTCTGCGTCGAGAAGAAGAGCGTCATAAAGCCATTGCTCAATCGGATCATCTTCACTATAACGGATAGGCTCCTCCAATTCAACCATATTGATTTCTATGTTTTTAATTTCCTTTAATCCTCCTAGAAATCTTATAGAAAATCCTCTACCCGCTCCTTCATAACCATGTATGGTGGATGAGTATATAATTCTCTTAGCTTTTCTTAATAGGCGGAAGAGCAACGGAATAGGGATGCCCGCTGCTTCGTCCACAGCAGTGATATCAGCCTTTCGCTCAATCGCATCCCACGGAGATTCATAAAATATTCTAATTCCTGAAGCTGTTACTTCTTCAATATAATAATCTCGTGTTTTAACTTTCGGTGAATAGCCAAATCTTTTAAGCATTCTAATAGCAAATTCAAAAAGTGTCCTAACATTTCCTATTTGTGGAGAAGTTACTAGAATGGACACTCTGCCTGAGGGAAAACTTTTCTTTAATTCATGTGCTATTGCGGCTATGGCTATTCCGACTATGGCACTTTTTCCTCGTCCTCTGTCGGCAATCATAACTATAACAGGTTTCTTTTCCCTTTTTATCAAAAATCTTTCCATTACTTTTAAGGCTCTTACTTGTCCTTGGGTTAGAGCCATTTCATAGGCTTCTTTCGGTAACATGTGTTCTTCCGGAATACTTATGGTCATGTGACTTTTACTAGAAATCTGTTCTTTAGTAACTTTCAAGGCGATCTCTTCATCTACATCAAAAATATAAATGCCTTGATGTTCCTTTAATTTTCTTATAAATCTTTTATTGAATCTCCCAGGAACGTCATCAATAGTCCATGGAGGTGTTATGAGTTTTTTGTGGAAACGCGTTTTCATAACCAACCATTTATCCATTGGAGGAGCCAATACTATTATAATTCCACCGCCACTAACAGTTTCAATTAACCGACCAAGGTCATTTGGGTTTAAATCTCTATTTAGATCTAAAACTAATACATCAAAAGTTTGTCCCATAACGTTATCTGTATTTTTAAAACTAATTCCATTAACTTCGACTTTTTTATGATTTTGTTCTATCCTTGACTTAAGTTCCATGTATAGTTCCTTTTCACGTCCGGAAGAGATATCTACTGCTACATAGAGCATTCTTATTTGTACATCGCCCTTAATTTCGATGAATTTGGAGAAAACTTTATAGGCGGCATCAATTACCCTCTTGTCACTTCCACAAAAAACAAACATTCTTCTATGGTTGTTTTTTACTGCGGTCTTAATAGCAAGTTCAGATATTTGTTCAAGACCATTCAAAAATTTTTCAGAGCAAGTTTTAATTTCAGTTTTTTCTTCTTTGGTAGCCGTGGCCACCGATACCACCCCCGCAGTCCTTAAATTTAAATGTGAGAATTATATTCACGGCCACCTAAGTTCCAGCTTTACACCACAAAATCCAAAAATAAATTTTTCTAAGAAAAAGAAAAGAACCAAGTATTCGAGGCTTAAATGATGACATCTGCCATGTACGCGAAAATCGAAGAAAAAATGTTTGAGAAGTTTAAGACATTAAAGAAGCAAATTGAGGAAAAAATGAAAGTCACATTGACATTAGAATCCGGTGGTATTGTCAGAATAGAGACAGAAGATCCCTATATGGCTATGAAAGTAAAACAAGTCATAGAAGCAATCTCCATGGGATACGATAAACTGGATATACTTCAAATGATGGATGCCGACTTAGTGTTGCAAACAATAGATGTTAAGGAACTAGTGGGCAGCGGGAATAAACTTAAAAGAACTTTAGGGAGACTTATTGGAACAAAAGGAAAAGTAAAAGAGGCTATAGAGCATTTGACGGAGACAAAAATAAAAATAAATGAAGAAGAGGGAACCGTTGGAATACTTGGAAGACCTGAAAATACGGATATAGCTAGAATTGCATTATTAAAAATTATTAGAGGAAAACCTCAAAACAAAGTAATTCAAGAGCTAGAACGTAAAAGAATAGATATTAAAATGAGAAAACTTGGTATATGGATGTGATAGATATGTCGAGAAGAAAATGTTATGAATGCGGTGCAGTACTCTCGGATAGAAGAGAAAAACCATTAGTTATCTACACAAGAAGAGGTAAAAAAATAAAGGCCTACCTATGCAAGAACTGTAGGGAGAACCCAGCAATTAGAGAGAAATATAGAATACGTTAATATTACAGTTATCTTGTTTTGACGAGCTTAGCTATGAAAAAACCTTCAGTGTCATGTAGGTGTGGGAAAAGCCTTTGTGCAACGGTTAAATCATTAAATCCAGGTTTTCCTATAAATGGTTCTGCTTTAACAATCTTAAATGAATTCGTATCTTCTATGAACCTTTTAATTAGATATTCATTTTCTTCTAGTGTCATGGAACAAGTAGAGTATACAAGTATACCGTTTTCTTTAACTATTTCTGCAGCCGCCTTTAATATTTCCCATTGAAGTTTAGCGAATCTTTTAACGTCTTTCTTTTTGACCCACAACCTAACTTCAGGTCTAGAACGGAGATTTCCAGTGGAAGAACAAGCCGGGTCCACGAGTACACGATCGGCCTCTATCTTAAGTTTTCTAGGAATGTCTTTTGCATCCATGATTTTTGTTTCCACAATTTTTACACCTAACCTCTTCATGTTATTTTTAAGGGCTTTAATTCTAAGTCTTGATATATCGATTGCTATGATCTTGCCTTCGTTTTCCATAAGTTGTGCGATATGAGAAGTTTTTCCACCTGGAGCTGCACATACATCAACAATTAGCTCTCCAGGCTTAGGGTCTAAAACATGTCCTGCCAGCACTGAGGCTTTATCTTGAATGTAGAAGAGCCCCCTAGAAAAACTAGACAAGCGGATTGGCGGCTTTCTGCTCTCAATAACTCTAAAAACGTCCGGAAGATCTGCATCCGGAACAACTTTTGTTCCTTCCCTTTCCAAAGTTTTTGTTAATTTTTCCTTATCCGTTTTTAAAGTGTTTACGCGAAGCCAAACTGGAGCAGGAGAATTATTTACCTCAAAAAGTTTTATGGCTTCTTCTTCACCCAGTAATTCAATCATATAGCGAACAAACCACGTAGGATGAGAATATTTTAATGCCAAAACCTCAGCTTTATCCTCTCTCTCCAAAACCTTCTCTATTTTAAAATCTTCTATCTGCCTTAACAATGCGTTAACTAAGCGAGCAGCATTATCATCAAGCATCTTCTTTGCTAAGTTAACCGCAACCATAGTTGCAGTCCTTGCTGGAACCGCCCGTCTAATATGAATATCATAAACAGCTGCCCTCAAAATATTCCTAAGTTCAGGCTTAAACATATGAACAGAACCTTTCTTCAACGTCAAATTAATAGCTTGATCAATCAAACGGTAATTACGCAAAATTCCAAGTACATGAGCAGTAACAGCACTACGAACCCTCCAATCTACAGACTCCTCAGAAAAAATATCTTCTAAACCAGATTTAAGAGGAATCCTTCTCCTTTCAACCCTAGACAAGACAGAAACCACATATTCATACCTTTTAGGCAATTTTAAGTTCACCATTTAAAGCACCACCATCTTGCTAGCCAAAAATCTTTCACAAGACCTACACAGTGTAAAATGTGATATTACAGACCAAATATAATACCCGTGCAGACAAGTCGTGAAACGAGACTTTCACGACAACACTTTTTTCTACATTCAACTATTCTTTGGTCTTATACGTTGCTGTTTGATTTAGGGTGTTAATTGCTGGTTGTTTTGTTAAATTGTTAGGTAGTTTATTATATCTTGGATGAATTTTTGTGTTTCGTCTTTTTCTTCTGGGTTGAATTGGTATATGTTGTTTATTACGGCTTTTGCTATGTGTTTTAATGTTTTTTTGGCGTTCCAGTTTATGTATATTAGCGTGCAGAATACGGAGGGATTTAATGTTTTGAGTAGAGAGAAGTTGGCCATGACTGCTTTTAGTCTTGGTGCGTCGACGTCAACCTTTGTTTCTATTACTATTAGGGGTATTATTGTTTTGTTTTGTTGCTTGCCTATTGTTAGGTCAAATTGTGTGGTGTATGTTTCTTCTATTAATTTTCCTTGGTCTATTATGATTCCCCGCCAGACTTCTATTGGCTCGTTCCAGAATATGTCTAAACCGAGTTTTTTTAGGTTTGTTTTTCTTAGGATGAGGTCGTGTACGTATTCTTCGAAGGCAAATGCTCTGAACTGTCCGATTAATTGTATTTCTCCTTTTAGTGCTTTCATGATTTCTTTTTCATACTTTTTCCATATGAGTTGGATGAAGTGGTAAAAGTCTTTTAACTCTAGGTTTTGCTTCCATTTTTTGTATTGCTCTTGTAATATTTCCCCTATTTTCTTGCCAACCTCTGATTTTAATAGTTTTTTAATATATGTTTCTGTTGTTGCTTTACGCATTACTCCGCACCCTACTTTGTATCTATAATGTTAATGCAACAAGATTTGAATATTATCAAACTTATTAATTACCTCTTGTAGTTACTGATAGAAACTTGAGATTTTTGAGAACGTAGCATTTTAAGTGCAATACGGCGTTACCTTTAAATTGTGAGTGTGCATGATGTTTAGGTGGAGGTCTTGAAAAAATATGGGTAACCTCGGAATAAAAAGACTTGTACTTGATGTTTTAAAACCACATCGCCCTATTACTCCAGAACTTGCAGATAACCTTGCAAAGCTGCCTGGAGTAGAGGGAGTAAATATTTCACTGATAGAGGTAGACGCAGACACTGAAAACGTGAAGATAACCATTGAGGGAAGCAGTTTAGATTATGACTTAATAAGGCGCGAACTTGAAAAATTGGGTGCAAGTATACATTCGATTGACCAGGTCGTTGCTGGTAAGGTTCTTGTCGAGGAAGTCAAGACCTATCAGGATTAAGTCAAAATTACTAAATGAAGCGTGTCTATTATATTGACCATTTAATTTATTTATGAGTTATTTTGGTTATTTGATTTTATCGAGTATTGTTTCTAATGTCCATCTTATCGTTTTTTCTATTTCGTTTATTCTTTCTTCCTTCCTGTAATTTTTGATTAAAATTTCTTTAACATTACCGTTTTTGATGTCTATTTCATATTCTAGTGCCCTTCCGCTAGGGATTTTTCCTTTCTTTACGAGATCAAGATCTTCCTGCTGCATTTTCCTTAGTATTTGCCTTATGAAGAAGGATTTAAAGGGCGGAGATTTTACGTTTATGTTTAAGCCTTCAGGGATTGTGATTTTAATCATTGTTGGATACACTTTCATGTAGGCTAAAGTTTCTCCTCTTCTTGATTTTATAGTTATTTCCCTTGTTGGTGATGGTTCTTTCTCTTCTTTTACGAGTGCTGCTGCTGGTTTAAAACTAAGTTTTGCTAGTATGCTATTAACTATGTTAAGGAATTTTTCCAGTTGTGCTATTTCCTTTCTTCTTTTTTCCACTTCGTCTTCTAGATATTTTTTGAGGTCCGCTAATGTTTTAACTTCTTCTGCTTCTTTATTTTTCAATATTTTTCCCTCAATATTTTAGGAAATGTTGATATATTATATCTACGTGTCTATGTAGAATGAGGGTTGAATCGCATATAATGTATTTGATTAACTCTTATGATAGTTTATGTGAGGCGATTATGTGAGGAAAAGATTTGTTGTTTTTAGATGCCCTGTTTGTGGCAAATTTACATACGCTCCTCTTGGTCAGAAGACCCGATTATGCAGTTTTTGTGGAAAAATTATTCGAATAGATGCTAGGCAAGCTATTGTTGTTGAGGATGCTAGGCAAGCATCCTTTCTTGTAAAAAGGTACAATTTAAAAGGTGGGGAGAAGAATTACCTTGAAACATTAAAAGCCCAAAAGAAAGAATTATTGAACCTGATTGAAGAAGTAGAAGAAGTACCCGAATCATCATATGAGGGGAAAGAAGTTGCAAGTTCGTCTAAAACTAGAAGAATGTTCATTATGTTAAAAGAAAACTGTACGAATCCAATAAATATCGATGAATTAAGGGAATTATGTAAAAAATATAATTTAGAGTGGGATTGGGTTAGGGAGCAACTAGAAGTACTTTCAAAGGAAGGAACCGTAATTTTCCCAAAGCCATGGCTTCTACAGTATATAAGCGATGAAAACGTGGAGGGATATGTTCCAAAGAAAAGACCTTCACGAAAGAAGAATTCTTTATATCAAGTAAAAAACCTACGTAAAGCATTAGCTAACGTTTTAAAAGATAAAAATGAACCTGTAAGTTATGATGAATTGGTCGAGATTTTAAAGGCCAAAGGATTTACTTTAGAGGAGATAGAAGAGACTGTGAGAAAACTTTCCATGGAAGGATTACTTATAGAGCCAAAACCAGGATATTTCCTTTGGATAGGAGACTATTAGACCCCCTTATACTTAGACTTTACAGCTACAATGTAAAAGATTAAAACCTCGCATGAAAGAGAAACGTTTACAAATTTTATATCTAGTAAAAGTAACGACTCAAATTTAATAAGTTTGTGATAGTAATGCCCGTTGTTGAATTATTAGCACGAACGATAGAAAAGATACGTGACTTAGACCCTGAACTTACATTAGTGGATATTATAATACTTTTGTGGATTTATGCCAGCCCATATGAGGCAAAAAAACGTTATCTTACAAGCATTAAACGAATTTTGCGTCACGTTTCTATGTTCCAGCTACCGGATGGAAAACCAGTATTAAGCGATAGTGAGATGACCAATTTAGTCATAACTTCGCTCGAGAAGTTGAAGAAACTAGGATACGTGAAATTATTTTCTATCGGCCCGATCTACGTAAGAGTTCATTTAACTCAAAAGGGTGTAGAATTTGTGAAAGAAAACTTGTCAGATGCAGCATTAGAATTTTTAGAGGAGTATGGTCACTTAAAGTGATACTTATATTTTTACATATGATTTACCAAATGTTTAAAAAAATACACGTAAAATATTATTTAAATCATGCAGGGTGGATGCTGTTGAGCTCAGGTTTACTAGAATGGCTTAAGGGAAGAAGAGAAGAAAAAATTATAACAATGCTAAGAGATCACGCCAGAAAAGTTTATGATTGTGTATTAGAATTGGAAAAAGTAATCAGACTTTTCAGTGATGGTAAAATAAGTGAAGCAAAACTTGGAATTAAAAGAATATCGGAAATTGAAAGCGAAGCTGACAGTATTAGGAAAAGAATTATGACGTTACTGACTGAAGGAGCTCTGAGTTCAGCTTATAGGGAAGATCTTGCTCATCTTACTAAAAGGCTAGATAGTGTAGCTAATTTTGCAAATGCTGCCGCAAGACGACTAAGTCTCTTAGATGAAAATATTGTCATAAATGATGCTGAGTTTAAGAAAAAAATCCTGAAAATGATGGAAGACGTGGTTAAATGTGTAGGGAAAATGTATGAAATGATTATTAGGCTTGGCAAAGACCCTGTTGAGAGAATTATCGAATATGCTGATGCTGTTGACCGTCTAGAGCATGTTGTGGACGAAAGCCATATGGACGTTAGGAGATACCTTGTAAAAATGTCTTGGAACCAGTTAAAAACTCCCTTTAACGCGATAACTTTACATACATTTATAGAGTGCATAGAAAGCATTGCTGATTTTAGTGAAGATACCGCCGAATTTGTTAGGATTGTAGCAATTAAGGTAAGATAATTCAATAATGCCTTAAATTAACATATAACTTTTCGCAGTTCAACCTATTATCCATGTTGGCTTTTTTCTCCAAATATTTCATAGTGTACTACTTTTTCTAACGGCATTCTTGGCCTTGGAGCTGGGCTTTCAGCAGGTCTGCCGATGGGAATAATAGCAACTGGCCGAATATCTCGTGGAAGTTTCAATATTTTTTTAGCTTCATCCTCTCTGAATGCTCCGACCCAACATGTACCGTAGCCAAGCGCATAAGCTGCAAGCAACATGTTTTGGATAGCTGCTGCTGTATCTTGAATGCAGTAAAGAGTTCTTCCTCGTTCACCATAACCACTACCTGACCGCTCTAAGTTCGCACAAACTACCACAACTACGGGCGCTTCAACAATAAATGTTTGGTTTAGTGCTGCTCGAGCTAGTTGGCGTTTCCTTTCTTTGTCGCGAACTACAATAAATTCCCAACTTTGAAGATTCCCTGCACTGGGAGCGTGAATGGCAGCATCTAATATTTTTTTGAGATCTTCTTCGTTTACTGGGTCTGGTTTAAATGCCCTAATGCTTCTTCTACCTTTAATACATTCAAATACATCCATTTTTATCCTCACCTTACGCCCTCAGCATCTTACAATATACTAATGCTTTCTCTCTAATAGTTTTTAGTGAATTTTTAAGATTAATAATATCTCCTTCTCTTATTTCCCTAACTACTTTTGCTGGTATGCCAGCAACAACAGTGCCCTCATTAATTTTGGTTTTAGGTGGAACCACTGAGCCAGCAGCAACTATGCTATTATCACCTATTTTTGCGTTATCCAATATAATTGCTCCTATACCGATCAGAACATTGTCTCCAATATTACACGAATGTAAAATAGCTCCGTGGCTGATTAGCGTCTCTTTTCCTATGTTAGATCCTTCAACGAAACAATTTTCAAGGATAGCTGAGTTTTCATTCACATAGACCTCTTTACTGTCCCCTTTCAAAATAGACCCGAACCAAACACTTACACCGCTCATTAATTTAACTTCTCCGAGGAGAGTTGCATTGGGCGCCACGAAAAGAGCCCTTTTTATGTCAGGTGACTTATTCTTGTAAGGTACAATCAATATTGACACACCTCGTTGCTTATTACTTTAGGAATTTCCTCATATGTGGAGGAAGAGTTTCTTCGGCTAAGGCTTTTTTTAAAATATTGATTACCAAAGGCTCCCATCTTACGACATCAAATAAGGTTACGATACCTACTAGTTTTCCCTTTTCAACTATTGGAAGTTTTTTAATCCTCTTCAGTATCAAAAGCTTAGCGGCATCTTCTAACGTCATACTTGGCGATCCTGTTATGAGAGGAGAGGACATTATTTCTTCTATTCTAGTTTTTTGTGGATCTCTTCCTTCGACCACAATTTTCTTTAAAACATCCCTTTCGGTGACAATTCCTATTGGAACCCCGCCTTTAGTTACAACTAGGCACCCTATCCCCTTTTCATTCATTATCTCGACCGCTTCTCGGACAGTTTTTCCAATTTCTATGGTTATAACATCTCTAGTCATAATGTCACTAACTTTTAGAGACATTGTTACCCCTCAGGCTACTTGCTTAATTTACAACATAATTAGTTCAATTATTTGTTAATATTTTTTCTTCTAGAATTTGGAAAAGACTCTGTAAACAAACTCTGTTTTAAAAAGTCAGTAAGAAAGGGCTTCATATTATTATTAAAAAACAGCAACCCTGATCACATTTTTGAATAATTTGATTTTCTATAGTCTTGGATGTCTTCAAAATTTTACTATTAGGCAGAAAACCCTAGGCACTGTTATCAGAATTTTTAAAAAGTTATGAAATCTTATCAAAATTACAGTCTCGCAATACTATAAAATGCCGGAAAGGAGAGGAATAATGTGGTTATAAGAGTAAGTGTAAACGGTTTTGGAAGAATAGGAAGAATGTTTTTCAGAGCAGCCTTGAAGGATGGATCCTTTCAAAAAAATTTTGAAATAGTTGCAATAAATGATTTAACAGATGCGAAAACTTTAGCGTACCTTCTGAAATATGATTCTGTGCACGGAGCACTTGAAAAAGAGGTAGAATATAGGGAAGATGCCCTAATAGTTGATGGAAAAGAAATAAAAGTTTTAAGAATACCAGAACCAGAAAAACTTCCGTGGAAGGAACTAGATATCGATATAGTGTTGGAGTCGACTGGTCGTTTCAGAAACAGAGAAGATGCAGAGAAACATCTTAAGGCTGGGGCGAGAAAAGTAGTTATTTCAGCCCCCGCTAAAAATCCAGACGTAACACTTGTACCAGGAGTAAATGAAAGCATATATAATCCTGACGAACATCATATAGTTTCAATGGCTTCGTGTACAACAAA
The DNA here is from genome assembly GCA_021158895.1 of Candidatus Odinarchaeota archaeon. Classification (GTDB taxonomy): domain Archaea; phylum Asgardarchaeota; class Baldrarchaeia; order Baldrarchaeales; family DXJG01; genus DXJG01. Next base: position 10,659 of record JAGGSW010000075.1, read on the forward strand.
TTGTCTCGCTCCCATGGTAAAAGTTTTACATGAAAACTTCGGCGTGAAAAAGGGGTTTATGACCACGTGTCATGCATATACAAATGACCAAAGACTGCTGGATTTCCCTCACAAAGATTTTAGAAGAGCTAGAGCTGCAAATCTCTCAATCATACCCACCACAACTGGAGCTGCCGTCGCAATAGGTTTAGTTCTCCCAGAACTAGCTGGAAAGTTAGATGGAATAGCTTTGAGAGTTCCAGTAGCAGATGGGTCAATAACAGACTTAGTAGCAGAACTTGAAAGCGAAGTAACAGTAGATGAAGTAAACGAAGCATACAGAAAAGCAGCAGAAGGTAAATTGAAAGGTATTCTTCAATATACGGAAGATCCAATAGTTTCTGTAGATATCATAGGAAACCCTCATTCATGCATAATAGATGGGCTGAGTACAAGAGTTCTAGGTGAAAAGGATAATATGGTAAAAGTTCTTGGCTGGTATGATAATGAATGGGGTTACTCGTGCAGGCTAGTGGATCTCTTAAAATATATGGCTCGACAAGAAAATAAATAATATTGATCGATCTTTTTATTTATTTTAGAACATGGAAACTAAACTTACGATATGGAGATGTCCTTGACGAGAGAATTAACGTTAAAATACATAAAGATTAGGCCCTTAGCAGCTGAAAGTCTTGGCGTTAGATCCATGGCAACGTTTGTAAAAACTCCAGACGTAAGCATATTAATTGATGCTTCAGCGGCGCTGGGTTTTAGGTACGGGTTGGTGCCTCATCCACTTGAGTATATAGCTGTTGAGAAGGCGACAAAAGAAATTATAAGATATGCATACTATGCAGATATCGTCACGCTGAGCCACTTACATTGGGATCATTTTAAACCATTTTTTGAAGAATACAGATATATTTGGAGCAGCAAAGAAATAGCAGAGGCAATCTACGCGGATAAAATCATTTTAGGTAAAGATTACCAAGAAAATATTAATTTTAGTCAAAGACGACGAGGCTACTCGTTTTACAAAGATGCTAGAAAAGTAGCTAAAAAAGTTGAGTTTGCGGATGGAAAATCCTATGTGTTCGGAAACACCATAATAAAGTTTTCAACTCCAGTACCACACGGAGAGGAAAACACGCCCCTAGGCTATGTACTTATGTGTACAATAAAATATGAAGATGAAACTTTTATCCATACATCAGACGTTCAAGGACCCGTAAGTGAAAGAACACTAAATCTTATTCTAAAAGAAAAACCTGATGCAATATATGTGAGCGGCCCCCCAACCTATTTGGAAAAATACAGAATAAAAGAGGAGACACTTAGAAAAGCGAAAGAGAACCTTACTAAACTCGCAAGAAATGTACGTCTCATAATAGTAGATCACCATCTACTAAGAGATTTAGATTGGAAAATGTGGTTACAGTCAGCTGTGGGAGAAGCAAAGATGAATAAACACGATATCATGTGTGTTTCGGAATATCTAAACAAAGAACATAGACAATTAGAGGCTAATAGACAAATGTTATACCAACAATATCCTCCATCGGAAGAATTTGAAAAATGGAAAAACCGACCAAGAGAGGAGAGGAGAAAGACAAAACCTCCAATTGACCACTGGGTTTAAAATTGTTATACAGTCCCACAACTTATAATTATATTGTCCAATTATTATCATTTTAGTTAGTAAGCTGGAAAAATTTTAGTTTGAAGGTGTGCTATTTGCAAGCAACATTGTTTGGGGAAGTTCCTTCTATTGTAATTGATGTTCATGAGACTCGAAGCGAAAGTGGAGCTGCAAATATTCTAATAAAGGTTCTTGAAAAGAATAATATCACATATAGAGTCGATCATTTACCGATAGGGGATTATCTCCTTCCAAATGAAACCGTAATAGAGAGAAAAACTGTGATGGATCTTATACACACTCTAAAGGGTTCACAAAAAGGATTACCAAGATTGGAGAAGCAAATAGAGTCCATGTCAGAAAAGTACGGTAATCCTATACTTGTCATTGAAGGAGGATTAGCTATTAGGAAAGACCCCATAAATAAGTGTATCTACGTACCCATTAAACGTACAACAAAAAACCACTTACACTACATAGTAGTAGAAAAAAAGATAAGGTTTAGTCCAAAAGCTTACGAAGCCCTAAAACAAGAAACGGAAAAACAAGGAGTCACAGTAGTAGAGACATTTGACGCATTACATACTGCACTATTTATTTACCAAAAGTTAAAGGATATTTTAGGCAAAGAGAAAGAAAGAAAACGTAGGAAACAAGTACCGATAATTAGATTGAAGCCCAAGCTTTCAAGTGTTTCTCAACAGCAGATATTCTTTTTAGCTGGATTACCAGGCATATCGACGGTACGCGCCCAAAAAATACTAGAAGTTTTCAAAACACCAATGAAAGCCATCCAGAATGTTGATAAATGGAAACAACTTAAAGGAATAGGCCCCCAAACAATAAAAGAAATAAAGAAAATATTATACACCGAATATAGCCCGTAAATTTTTCCTAGTAGTTATTTGTCTTCTATCCGCTCTTGACTCCATGTTAAGCTCGCTTTCATTTTTACAAATACAGTATATTATGGTATTTATTGCCAAAGTTCATATTTTATTACCAAAAATACTTAAAAACTTTAAAGAAGTCGTAAATATGGTGGAGGAAATGAGTTATAAAGGACCTCTTAAAAAATTGGATGAATATGTTTGGGAAATACCGCAAAACTACAAGCCATGTATGCGAGTCCCAGCAAGGATCTTTGCAGATGAATTTTTACTAGATAAAATGAAAACAGATTTAACTTTAGAACAAGCTGCAAATATTGCATGTTTACCGGGGGTATATAAATACAGTATAGTTCTTCCGGATGGTCACCAAGGATACGGATTTCCAATAGGAGGAGTTGCAGCAAGTGATGCAGAAACAGGTGTAATTTCGCCGGGTGGAGTAGGATATGACATTAATTGCGGTGTAAGGTTAATGAGAACCAACTTGAATAAAGACGAAGTGCGTAAAGTTTTACCTGAACTTTTAGATGCGCTATTTAGAAATATACCCAGTGGAGTTGGAAGTACCGGGAAATTAAGGTTGTCAGGTGCTGAGTTAGATGAGGCAATGCAGGGCGGTGCAAAATGGGCTGTCGAGCAGGGATATGGGTGGGATGAAGATTGGAAGCACTGCGAAGAAGAGGGAGCAATGCCAGATGCAAACCCAGACATGGTATCATCAAGAGCAAAGCAAAGAGGAAGACCCCAGCTTGGAACCTTAGGTAGTGGAAATCACTTCCTCGAAATACAATACGTAGATAAGATTTACAATCCAGAAGTAGCTAAAAGACTTGGAATACGCGAAGAAGGACAAGTAACGGTTATGATTCATACCGGCTCCAGGGGATTTGGACATCAAGTTTGTTCTGACTATCTTAGAGTTATGGAAAGAGCAGTACATAAATATGGAATAAAACTTCCGGACAGAGAGTTGGCATGCGCACCAGCAAATAGCAAGGAAGCTGAACAATATTTCCAAGCAATGCAATGTGCAGCTAATTTTGCCTGGGCAAACAGACAACTAATAACTCACTGGACAAGAGAATCATTCCAGAAAGTGTTTAAGAAAGATGCTGAAGACCTAGATTTACATTTAATTTACGACGTTGCCCATAATATAGCAAAATTAGAGGAACATAGAGTTAATGGAAAAAGAGTTAAAGTCTTTGTCCATAGAAAAGGTGCTACAAGAGCATTTCCACCAGGACATAGAGACATACCAGCCGATTATCGGGAAATGGGACAGCCAGTATTAATACCAGGTAGCATGGGAACTGCTAGCTATCTATTAATTGGAACAAAGCAGGCTATGGAGATTACATTTGGTAGTACTGCTCATGGTGCGGGACGACATTTGTCACGAGCTGCTGCAACTCGACGCTACTGGGGTTCCACCGTAAAGAAAGAGTTAGAACAAAGAGGAATATTAATTAGAGCTGCAAACATCAGAGTTGTCGCAGAAGAAGCCCCAGGCGCATACAAGGACATTGATAGAGTTGCTATGGTTAGCCATAAGGTTGGTATTGCTACTCTTGTAGCGAGAATGGTGCCAATGGGTGTTACAAAAGGTTAGAAAACGTCGCCCAAAACAGGAACAGTAGACAAAGATTCATTTAAATGAGTTCCGCGAAAAAACATAGTATTAAAATTGTTACTACTTATTTGTTACTCTTCCTCTGACTCCCATTCTTGATAATAATCCAATGCTGCCTTATATTCTTCTTCCCTTCCATCTTTTGTTACTTGAATTTTCCTTTTAAGTTCTCCTTCAACTACAATTATTTCCTCTTGTGGTGTGTGTTTTATCTTGAACGTCAGTTTGTAATCATCTTTGTCCTTTTTCGCTGGGATTGAATATCCACAATTCCTACAAACAAGTACGATTGTTCCATCTTTTTGTTTTTGAGGCACCAGCATACTTTCGCATTTTGGACAAAATTCCATTAATATCACTCCAATGAAATGTTAATCCAAGTAACGTAGCACCTACCAAAAGATTATTTAAAGTTTTCGTATTTCATTCTTGGAGGAATATAAAGTACCATTGTGTGCATATATAGTACTATTTAGGTCTGATACTTTATACTTAAACTAATAACACAAAACAAAACCCGTTAGAATGCATACTAGATCGGTCTAGAGGTCTTGTAGGTTCATTAACAACCTTTATCGACTTAAAATATATTTCGACAGAGCGCGAAGAAATCAGAACAATTAGTATTAAAAGCAATCTTATTTTACTGTAATATGAATTAATGAATTAAAGCAATATCTCGTCAGTTGTCGAATAAATGGTGGATGTTGTCGAAATACTCAAATAGTCATTAATGTTTATCAGAGAGATATGAACTACAGGGATGATGGTTTGGAAAGGATAGCACAAAGCATAGCTGGGGAAATAATTCTCTCAGATGAACCAGGAAAGGTCATGAAGAAATGGAGGGAACTTTTCCAAATTTCTCAGAAAACCCTAGCTCAATTCCTTAACATATCACCATCAGTGATAAGCGACTACGAAAGTGGACGACGATCATCGCCTAGAGTGGAAACCGTTAAGAAATTTGTTGAAGCACTAATAGAGATGGATGAAAGAAGAGGAGGATACGTTACGGGTGCATTAAAAAAGTTAATGTCTCCAGAAATACCCTCTGATGTTATACTTGCCATAAGAGAATTCCCTTATCCAGTTAATGCTAAAGAATTTGCAAATTATTTGGTCTGTAAAGTATATGCTTGTGAAGATATTCTGGAAAAAGAAGTTATATATGGTTACACTGCGGTAGATTCTGTGAACGCTATAATTAAGCTTTCTCCACCACAGTTGTTACGGCTATATGGTGCAACACCACGAAGAGCCGCCATTTTTACACGTGTATCAACTGGTAGATCCCCCATGACTGCAATTCGTGTAGCACAGATGACAGGAGGAAAAGCGTTAAAACCAGCAATAGTAATTCTCCACGGACTAGAAAAAATCGATCCATTGGCTATAAAGATAGCAGAAATAGAACGAGTACCATTATTAGTATCAAGGATAGAAAGTGTAGAGGAACTAGTAAAAAAATTAAGAAGCTTTACACCCTAGTTTCTTTTTGTTGGAATATTTCAATCCAGAGGAGTTGAATCATAAATTATTTAAGCATGAGAAATTACGATTTCGTAGATACATTATTCTAAAATAATAAAGGTATCATTAGAAAATTTATGGCTTGATTAATCTTGAGTGGGTGTGAATCTTGATCACTAAATCTAAATTAAAGAATTTACTGACCGAAGAGAAGTATAAAGTAAATCTATTTAAGGAAGCAGGTTTTGTTAGAAAGCAGTGTGTAAAGTGTGGAGGTTTTTTCTGGACTTTAGATCCAGATAGAACCACATGTGGTGACCCTGTTTGTGAAAACGGTTACAAGTTCATTGGTGAGCAAAAAGGTAACTGGAATTATCATGAAACTATTGAACATTGGTGTAGCTTCTTTGAAAACCATGGACATAAAAGAATTAGAGAATATCCAGTTGTTGCACGTTGGAGAGATGATATAACATTTACCATAGCTTCAATTGCAGACTTTCAACCATGGGTGGTAAGTGGGGTTGTAGATCCACCAGCAAATCCGCTTGTTGTTCCGCAGCCCTGTTTAAGATTTGGAGGTAAAGGTTTTAATGACGTAGATAACGTTGGGAGAACCGGGAGGCATTTTTCTCTCTTTGTAATGGGAGGACAACACGCTTTTAATTCAGATAAATGGAAAGGTTATTGGATGGATCGCTGTATAGAATTAAACTTCAAATTTTTGACTGAAGAACTTAGAATACCTCAAGAAGAGATAACATACCGCGAAGACGTTTGGATTGGTGGAGGAAACTTTGGACCTTGCTTAGAAGCTTTTGCAAAAGGTCTTGAAATCGTTAATAACGTTTTCATGCAATATGAAGTGCTTCCTGACGGAAGTTACCGAGAAATGAAGATTAAGGTAATAGATGTTGGTTGGGGAATAGAGAGGATCTGCTGGTTTAGTCAAGGCACACCTACCGCTTACGAGGCGACTTTTGGTCCAGTTCTCAAGTGGTTAAAATCTCAAGTTGGTCTGAAAGTGGATGAAAAATTGTTAAAAGAATACGTAATTTACATGGGAATGTTGGATGTTAGTGAAATGGGAAATATAGATGCTATTAGACGGAAAATCGCTGAACAAATTGGAATAAATTATGAAGAATTAAAGAGGGAATTAGAGCCGTTGGAAGCCCTTTATGCAATAGCGGACCATACGCGTGCCTTAATTTTCGCTATAGCTGATGGCGCATTACCATCTAATGTGGGAGGCGGTTACAATTTACGTACAATTTTGAGGAGAGCGTTAAGTTTAAATGATCTTTATGGTTTTGAGATAGATTTCCTGGAGCTTTTTTATAGGCACATTGATTATTTGAAGAAGACATATGAAAGAGTTTTAGAGGCAAAAGAAATAATAGATGACATATTCCAGATAGAGAAACAAAGATATTATGAAACATTGAAGCGAGGAGAAAACTACGTTAAGAGGCTTCTACTTAAGAAGAAAAAGTTAGAAAAGGATGATTTTGTAGAACTTTACGAATCAAAGGGCATACAGCCAGAAACTGTGCAGGAAATCGGTAGGAAACTTGGCGTACAAATAGATGTACCATCGGACTTTTATGTAACCATTGGAGAGAAAAGAGAAAAAAGAGAAAAAACACGAAAGCAGATAGAAGAAGAATTGAAACAACATGTTGAATCACTTCCTCCAACAGAAGAATTATATTATGAAGATCCTTATAAAACTATTTTTGAAGCCAGAGTTTTGAAAATTCTTCAAAATAAATATGTAATATTAGATAAAACGTGCTTTTACCCAGTGGGCGGGGGACAACTCCATGATACTGGAGAAATAAACGGCCACAAGGTTATAAGTGTGCAAAAAGTTAACCACGTGATCGTGCATGAAATAGGAGGAAAAGTTACATTAAAGGAAGGGCAACACATTAAAGGGAGAATAGATTTAGAACGTAGATTGGCTCTCATGCGTCACCATACCGCAACTCACATAATTAATGAAGCAGCTAGACGTGTGCTAGGTAAGCATGTATGGCAAGCTGGAGCGGAAAAAAGACCAGACAGGGCGAGATTAGATATAACTCACTATAGACTTCCGTCAAAAGATGATGTCAGAAAAATAGAGTTGCTGGCAAATAAGATAGTTATGGAGAATCGACCAGTACACATTTTTTGGATGCCTAGAAATGAAGCGGAACAGAAATATGGATTTAGAATATACCAGGGAGGAGTGGTCCCGGGAAGAAACATTAGGATAGTTGAAATAAAGGATTGGGATGTTGAGGCTTGTGGCGGGCTCCACTGCGAGAACACTGGGAAAGTGGGCCCTATAAAGATAATTAAAGTGGAAAGAATTCAGGATGGTGTAGTTAGGATAGAATTTTGCGCAGGATTAGCGGCTATTCATCAAATACAGCAACAAGAGGAATTGCTTGAAAAAGCAGCTGCTGTATTTCGAGTCCCACTGGTACAAGTACCTAAAACAGCTGAAAGATTTTTTAAAGAATGGAAAGAATTAAACAAGGAAATAGAAAAGCTAAGAACTCAGTTATCCTCAATGACCGCTGAGAAAATATTAAAGGATACAAAAACAGTCAAAGGATACAAAATTACAGTTAAGAGATTAAACTTAAATGAAAAGGAACTAATTTCGATCGTTGAAAAAATACTTGAAAAAGAAGAGAAAGCAATAGTAGTGTTAGGTGGAGGAGTAGACAGAGCTATAATTGTGGGAGGCGTAAAAGGCCCCTTTAAAACAGAGCTACTAAGCATAGTAAGAAACGGTTGTAAGGAACTTGGCGGCTCTGCCGGAGGGAGAGGAGAAATTATAATCGGCGGTGGCCCAAAAGTACAGCAATTGGATCAAGTACTTCAAAGAATCTCTCATCTAATAGCTGAAAAAGTAGGGCAACCTATTTCTTCATAATTTAGTTGTAACTTACTATAAGAATACTTTCAGTTAACTCTCTTTCCTTTTTATCTATCAGCTTAAAGGAAATATTACGCCTAGAAAAACACAAAAATATAAAATCCAAGGGGATTAGGGGGACTAAAGAATGAGATATTTATTTAAACAAGTAAGGATACACAAAATGTTGGAAATCATTGATGAAATGTTATTGAGAGGATTTAAGAAAGAATATTTGACAGAATATCTTTTATTACGGTACGATCCCACGGAGTTAGCTGATGCATTAATTACACTAAGGAAAAATGTATTGGAAAGTTTTGCTGAGTAATTATTCTCTGTTAATCCGTCAAAGACAAAGCTAAAATTATATCCTATGATGGTATCACTGTGTTTATTTTAATTTAATTTCATCTCTTCGATCAATCATTGCATTTATCTCTGGTCCTGTTCCGATTAAAGTCACTGGAACTCCTGTTTCTTGTTCAATTTTTTCGATGAATTTTTTTGCTTCTGCTGGAAGTTCGTCATATTTCGTTATTCCACGAGTTTCTGGAAACACTATGTCAATTTTTGTTAATGCTATTTGTGTGGCTCCATTTAACATTACGGCTCTTTTTGCTAATTTGAAGTTGAATGGAGCTGATCTTCTTTTCCTCCCAGTTACAGTTGCTATTTCTAACCATCCCCTTTTCTTTGCCTCTTCCTCTGGTAGTTCGCCTTCAAGTGGTCCAGATCCTACCCTTGTTACGTAGGCTTTGAAAACTACTATCACATCATCGACTTTCGTGGGACCTATTCCCACATCAGAGCAGGCAGCCGCTGCACATACATCTTTTGACGTTACAAACGGATAAGTACCGTGATAAAGGGATAGGTAGGTACCTTGAGTGCCCTCGATAAGAACACCTTCTCCGCGGTCTAATGCTTCATTAATTTCTAATGGTACATCTGTTAGATACGGTTGTAACTCTGGTATATCTTTAGCAATTTTTAGTCTTCTTAAAGCTCTCTCGGCATTAGCAGGGCCACATCCGCTCCCAGTACTGCCAATTTTTCCGTGTAGATGTGAGGATCCTTTATCTTCCTCTATATGTTTCCTCTCAATAACACCGCACTGGTAGTCTATGCCAACACGGTCTTTGCAGTTTGTTTCTTCAATTTCCTTGAAAAAAACTTCTGGGTTAACAAGTACGCCTGGGCCTATTAAGAGCCTTGCTTTTTCATAGGTAAATCCGCTGGGAATTTGTCTTAGCTTAAAAAGTTTATTATTGATAACTACAGTGTGACCCGCGTTTGTACCGACTCCAGCCCTAGCAATGACCGCTGGTTTATCTCTAAGAGCAAGATAGGATATAATTTTTCCTTTACCCTCGTCTCCGAAAAATCCACCAACGACCACTTCACATGGCATGCAAATCCCTCAGTTTGTGCTACCTTTTCTCTTATAAGCTTTTCCGTTTCATGCATATGTCAACAAGTACCGAACTGACAAATTTGAGAAGGTTAAAATTAAGTAAATTTAATCATCCTTAAGGCGATAATATCCAAGAAAAATAAACATTTACTAGATTTCAGGATAGTAGATACCTTTTTATACAGATTGACATAAGTTAATTGATCGGTCGATGATTGATGCTTCCGGCACTGATATGTGATGACAAGGCATTTGGATGAGGCCTTTATTTTAGCTTTATTGTAAACTAATGCAAATATACTTGCTTAATTTTTAAGACCTAAAAAGCGACAGAATTTAGGAAAATATTTGTGCAAAATATTTGGTGCGGTCATGCTGCCCATTTCTCATCCTTGCTAGTGAATCTACAGGCTCATGAGACCGTCGTTTAATCATACCGCAATATTACACATCGTAGTTGAAGTTAAATACTTATCGTAAAATAAAGTGATGATCTTTTAGTTTCCAACAACATCTTAAAGTTCTTTATACTATCATTTATACATGTGTATTGGGTAGTTATTTTGTTGTGGGGTGTGAAACTTGACAAAGTATATATTTGTAACAGGTGGAGTGATGTCTGGTATTGGTAAGGGAGTTACTACAGCTTCGATTGCTAAACTTTTTCAATTTAGAGGGTTCACTGTCGATGCTATAAAGATAGACCCTTAACACGGCTAGATTCGCCTAGCCGTGGGGGAATTTAAATGTTGATCCAGGTACTCTTAACCCAATAGAGCATGGAGAGGTTTTTGTAACTGAGGAAGTTTGGGAATTTACACCAGCGGATGGTTTTAAATTTAGAATATCTGAAATTGACCAGGATTTTGGAACATATGAGCGGTTTTTGGATAAAAATATACATCCTTGTAATAATATTACTAGTGGCCAAGTTTATTTGTCAGTTATTCTTCGTGAAAGGGTTGGAAAATATCTTGGTAAGACTGTTCAAATAATACCTCACATTACTGATGAAATAAAGAACAGAATTAGACGAGTTGCTATGAGAGAGAAACCAGACATATTGATTATTGAAGTGGGAGGGACTGTAGGTGACATAGAGGCTATGCCTTTTCTTGAAGCCATAAGACAGTTTCGATTGGAAGAACCTAAAGAAAATACTGCATTGGTTCACGTTACTCTTCTTCCCTTTCTCAAAACTGTTGGGGAGTTAAAGACTAAGCCTACGCAACACAGCGTTAAAGTTCTTCAAGGTATGGGTCTTCAGCCTGATGTTATTGTTGGCAGAGCTGAGATTCCCCTAAATCAGAAAATAAAGGAAAAAATTAGCTTATATTGCAACGTTCCTGTAGAAGCTGTAATTTCAAACCCCGATACTGATTGCGTATATGAGCTTCCACTTCTTTTTGAAGAGCAAGGCCTCGGGGATTATCTGTCTAAAATTTTAAATCTTCAGAAACGTTCTCCTTCGCTTCAAACTTGGAAACAGGTTGTATACAAATTTAAGAATTTTAATGACACTGTGAAAATAGCGATGCCTGGCAAATATACAGCTATTATTGATAGTTATATTTCGATAAACGAAGCTCTAAAACACGCAGGGGCGCACTTAGGAGTAAAAGTACTACTTGAATGGATCGAAACCGAAATGTTTGAGGAGGATCCAGATAAATTAAGTATACTGGATAGTTTTGATGGTATTCTTCTTACACCTGGTTTTGGTAAGAGAGGCGTAGAGGGTATGATTGCAGCTGCTGATTACGCCATACTTAAGGGGAAACCGTTTTTAGGAATATGTTTCGGTGCTCAACTTTTGTTCATAGCCTTTTGCAGAAGGATATTAGGGTTAAAGAATGCAAACAGTACGGAAATTGATCCAAATACGCCACATCCTGTGGTTGATATGCTTCCGGAACAACGTAGGGTTGAAGCAAAGGGTGGAACCATGCGGTTAGGGGGGCATAGGATTTACATTAGGAGAGGAACAAAGCTTTTCGAGGCCTATGGAAAGGAAGTCGTTGTGGAGAGATTTAGACATAGATATCATATTATTAAGAAATATGCAGAGAAAGCTGAAAGTAAAAACTTAGTTGTTTCAGCGTATGATGAAACTGGCAATATCATAAATGCGATAGAACTTGCTAATGATTCTTGGATTGTGGGAGTTCAATTCCATCCGGAGTTCAAAAGTAGACCTAATAGACCGTCTCCCATATACGTTGCATTCATCAAGGAAGCCTTAAAACATAAGAGGAATAGGGAGGGAGCAAACACTAATGTTTGATTTACAAAGACAAGTAAAAAATGTTGTAAAGAACCTCGTAAAAATCGAAGAAGGTAAAGAAACTTTTTGTAACATCCTCAGATCCATTAAAAGAAAAGCAGAAATTTCTTTTTTGCCTAAAATTGGCCGGATGGATCTATTAGAAAACAGATTCACATATTCGGTGGTTCCTACCAGTCTTAAAGGTCTTTGCATAGCTGGAGTTGATGGCGGAGTTGTTAGTAGATCTTTACATTGTGCTGATATGATTATTACTAGGGCTGTAGCAGCTATTTTTAGATACGAATCTGAAAAGGGTCCTTATGTTGAATATTTCCCAGATAAGTTTCCAGAACCAAAAATAATAGTTAATATTACTCCGTTAAACAGAATTAATTCAGAAATAAATGCTAATTTAGAGAGACTTAAAGCTGAGTTGGAAGTAGCAATTAAGGCTCAAGATGAGTATACCATTGATGTAATTCTTCTTAATGGATCGCTTCTTCCGCAAGTTACAGATAAACCCTTTACCCCGAGTACATCGCTAACCAGAAAGTACGAAGAAATTCTAGATTTATATGTAAAGTTGTATGAAAAATCCATGGAGACAAATACTATTTTAGCTGGGGTGATCGAGGACAGTAGAAGTACAAGATTCATGCAAATTATAAATAGAATACTTCCACATATGATTTATAAATATCCTGAACTCAGGGATCTATTAAATTTTGATTATAGACAGGTACTAAGACTAATGAGAGATTCAGATTTTTTGTTCCGATTTTTGGACGTGGGCGAGAGAACTCTAACGTTTCAATATTCCGAAAATCCGTACGAACACCCGATTCTAAAAGATTTAAAAGATAGAGGATGGAAGCAGCCAATTGCAGTTTTTTATCTTAAAACTGTGGAATTTGATATTCCGCTTCGAATAGAATATTTAACATCCAAATTCAACCCCATAACTTTAGCAAACAGGTTAGCTTCAATAATTTATCCTCTTTCAAGCTATCATCCTGAGTACGCAACTCCTTCAGTCATAGTTGAAGCAGATGCAAGATCAAGGCTCCTTGAATCAGACCTTGAGATCGTTTATGACAGTTTAGTTCACGCTATGGGGATAACACCCTCATTACTCAGACTTAGGCGAGATAGAAGACCATTTTAACATCAGATTAGATACTGGTTTTAGCGCCACTTTATCCTAACCGACTTATCACATAAGAAAGAATTTTATAATGTTTCATTTTTAAAAGCATGGGGATACATGTGGAAAGGGAAATAGGAACGGTTATATGCACCAGTAATGGCCCAAGTGCTGTTGAATTCAACTTTGTAGTTACAAATACCTCCTTACCTGTGCCAGTTAGAACTGGTCAATTCGTTGAAGTTAGAACTGAAGAAGGAATGATGATTGCTCAGGTAACCGAAATTGTAAAGACTAATAGGTATTTTATGCATGCTGAGGCGGTTAGAGAATATGAGAAGGGAGGAAGACCGCTAACAACAATATTCCCAGTTGATAAATGGGAGTACATCATAGCTAAGGCAAAACCACTTGCAGTAAGTGTAAACGGGCAATTAGAAAGAGTAACTTTTCCGCCATCACCGGGAGAAAAAGTTAAAATTGCAGATAAAGATACATTGGCAAAATTTTTAGGGTTAGATTTAGAAAATGGTGTAGAACTTGGCACGGTTCGCTATCATAATGTGCCAGCAAAGTTAAATCTTACAAGATTACTTCAAAAGCATTTAGCTATCCTCGCAATTTCTGGAGCTGGTAAATCTTATCTTGCATCCGTTTTGACGGAAGAATTATTGCTACGTGATCCCTCGAAAGGAAGGGTTGCGGTTGTGATTATTGATGTTCATGGAGAATATGTTTCTTTTGCCGAAAAAATAAGTGGTAACAATTATGTGGACTTTTCTGATAAAGTTTCCGTCTTTAAAAGTTCCTTCTTCCAAATAGCTGTTCCTCAAATAAGTGAAAGAATGTTTGGAGAACTTCAACCGCAAATGTCGCCGATTCAGATAAGGGAATTAGGTAGAATTTTAAAAAACCTTAAAAAGAAAATGTACGAAACAGGACTTCCTTATTCTCTTCAAGATGTTATAAAGGAAGTAGAACATGACGAGAAGATGAGCGCACGAACAAAGGAAGCTCTTCTCGGATGGTTATACGACTTGGAAGATACCGGGCTTTTTGGACCTGTTGAATCTCCAAATTTAGAAAACATCGTAAAACTAGGCCGTGCAACAATAATTGACTTGAGTGAAACAATAAGCTTGAGAAAGAAACAGATTTTAGTCTCGTATATTGCGCAAAGGCTTTTTGACATGCGTAAGCAGGAAAAAATACCACCATTTATTTTAATCCTAGAGGAAGCACATCAATTTTGCCCCGAAGCAAGAAAGGAACTTGCAATATCGAAAGGTATTATTGAAACTATTGCTAGGGAAGGAAGAAAGTTTTTTGCATCTCTCTGCCTCATAAGTCAAAGACCCGTAAGGCTGTCAACAACAGTACTATCACAGTGCAACACCCACATAATTCTTCGCATTACAAACCCCTATGACTTAAAACATATAGGTGAAAGTAGTGAGGGAATAGATAAAGCTGTACTAGATGTTATCACAACTCTTAACGTAGGTGAAGCCCTAGTGGTAGGTGAAGCCGTAAACTTCCCACTGTTTATCAAAATTAGAAAAAGAAAAAGCAAAGAACCAAAACATGCGTTAAACTTAGAAGAAATTGCAAGAATCTATGAAAAAATTACTTAATCTACATTTAACGCAACTCTAAAATTAAATTACAAGTCCAAGCTCATTTTAACAGACTATAAAGAAAATTAAAAGATCACATCTGCTCATTTATACTTAAAAGAGGATGTAATAAGAGGGAAAGGTCATTTAATTTTAATAACTATTCTTTCAACTGCAGGTTCGCAGACTTTTCTCACTCCATGTTCACCAGGCTCATATTTGCTTCTAATTAAACCAGCCTTCTCGAGAATCTTGACTTGGGCAGAGATATTAGCCTCTGTTTGGTTTAGTACTTCAGCAATTCTGCTTACGTCCATTTTTTTCTCTCTAAGTAGTTTAAGAATTTGCCAGCGTGTTTTTGATGCCAGTGCTTTTGCTATTTTTGCTACGCTCTCATCTTCTACAACGAGTTCCTGCATAGAATAACCAC
>JAGGSW010000041.1 GCA_021158895.1 Candidatus Odinarchaeota archaeon
ATTCAACAATTACCTGAACCAGCAGAAATTCAAGATAAAATTAAAGAATTTAGTGAAAAAATAAATGAATTGGAGAACTTAGAGAGAGAAATTGCTTCCACATCTATGTTTTCCTTTAGGAAAAGAAAAGAATTAAAGGAACTTCTTGAAAAAGATATTGAAGAAGCTAAAAGAATGGCAAATGAACTCTTAAATCTCAATGAAAAAGCGCTTTTAACGCAATCCAATATCGTAAGAGACTTTGTTTCCAAACACTCTAATCTCTGCGACAGAACATTACTAATGACAGTTCAAAGGTTACCTGAGCGTGAATCTCTCGGAAATATTACGGTAAAGGCAAATAATATAAAAAACGTTTTCTCAACTCTTCAAAAAACTATTGTGCAGATTAAAAATGATACTTTAAAGTGGATAGAAAACCTAAGTGCTGAAATATCTGAAATTAACACTCTTCTTAGACAAGTTTCGAGTAAACTAGAAGTTCCAATTGATTTTAGAGGGGATAATTTTCTTAAAGAATTGGAAGAAGCAAAAATTTTTCTCGAAAAGTTTTGGAAGCTTGATGCTTCCACTATTGATAAGTTAATAAGCAAAATAAAAAGAAATTACGAAACACTATTAAATGATTTAAATACGAGCTTCTCAGCTTTGATTACCTCATTTAAAAATTGGGTTTTTGATCTGAAAGAAAATACTCGAACAATAGAGGACGTTTTGCTGCCACCGTTTCCAACAATTCACACCGACCTTTTAGGGGTAGTTACAAAAAATGTCTCAGTGGACTTAATGAGGACCTTTGCAAAAGACGTAGAAACGGTGAAGCTTTTTGAAGAAGATGTAAAAAGAAGAGTCCTCAACAAAACACTTGTCCTATTGCGAAAAAATAAGTCGAAAATGGAAGTATTCAAAAAATATGTAGAGGTAGATTCTTCAAAATTAACTTTTACCCTCAGAGAGCCACCAACCATAGACGTCCCCTTAAATACACTGTTAACTTTTCTCAAAGAACTTAAAGAAGAAGAACGATATCTTAATAACATCGAAAAGGCAGCAATAAATGAGCTAAAAAGCGATCTAAGAAGTAAATTAACGGACCTTCTTTCTAAGACTGAAGTTATCATTGAAGAGGGAATAAAAGTGCCCAAAGACCTCACCCGAAGAATCAGCGTTCTACTATCTCAAATAGAGAATGTTAGGGATGTCGATAGTGCTCTAAGTTTTGAGTCGGAGTATACGAGATTGTTAGAGGGAATTAAAGACGCTATTAAAAGGAGTTTTCTAAGCGAAAGAGGGAGAACTATCGCAGCTGTGAGTGAATTCTTAGGAGTGGTGGAAGCTCCAGTATTGAGTGGTCAGACAATAGAGGATCTTTTGCAGAGTTTTCAAGAATTGAAAAAATGGAAAAACCAGATTAAGGGTATGTTGAAAGAAAAAGCAAGTGAATTAATAGAAGAACTTGAGAGAGGAAATAGCTTATTGGCAAATACCCCTTGGGTAAACCCTGAGCTTTCTCAAGTTCTCATAGAACTGCGAAACGAAATTAGATCTACTAGTGAAATAGAGGAAATAGTGGAGTTATTAGAAAGAATAAAACAGCTTAAAAAAGACGAGGAAGAGCGGTTAAAAAACACTCTTGAAATAGCTAAAAGGGAATATATGGATGTCATAAGAACTATAGAAGAATTAGTTGTTGAGGTGCCATTTTCAATAAGAGCGCCACTCCACATAGATGTAAGAGACAAAACGTACATGGAGCTTGTTAAAATTTTACCGGAGATGGGAGAAAAGGTAAAGCAAAGAGACAAACTAATAAAGGAAACTCTGGAAAGTTTTCTTCTAAAGATTAAAGACGAATTGGAGCGCATACCAATAACCTACCGTGAAAACTTCGCGAAAATAATTCAAGAAATTGATAGTACAATTGAAGATCTAAAAAGAACAGATAACATTCATAGCGCTAAAGAAATATTTAATCAAGCAATGGCAGAGATAAATCGCCTATTACGTGAAAAATTTTCTAATCTAAAATCAAGTTTAATCCTTAAAATCAGAATGGCGCTCGTAAAAATGAGAAATCCACCCGACGTAAGCGACATAGTTGAAAAACTGAATAAAGTGACAATAGAGCAGTGGGAGATTGCAAGAGCAGTATATGAAGTCAATAAAATATTTCAGGAAGAAATATTAGAAACTTTACGAAATTTTGTTAAGCATGAGACAGAACGGCATATAGATCTCTTAATTAAATTAAAGAGATATGGCATCGATGTAGAGGAATTTATAATAAGACTTGAAGAAGTATCGACGAAACTTTCTTCACAAAAAGAGTTAGATGTACAGGCGATTGGAGAATTAGGTAAAATTGTTAACGATATAATTACTAGCCAAACATTAAGACAAATATTTGCTAAGTGGCTTAACCTGACAGTAGATGCGCTAGAAAGAACAATAAATTACGTTTCCCGATGGGTAGAGGTTGAATCAGACTTTTATGAAATTTTACCAACTCTTAAAAAACAATCAGAGATATTAGATTCTCTAGAAATGGATACAATCATAAAAATGATAGAACACACTTATAAGTTATGGGAGATAGCTAGAAGTTACCTTGAAGAGATTGAGAAACGACGTGACGTGTTATTTGAAGAAGAATTGAAAAAGATTCCCTACCACAATTCAATAATAAGAATATGGAATAAAAACAAAAAGGAATTTGATAAAATTATTTTCCCACTTTCTGAATTATATAAGCTTAGAGAAGAGATAGCAAAAGAGCGAACTCCAAGGATCCTAGAATTAATACGTGAAAAGGAAAAGCTAGAGAAAGAATGGCTGGAGAAAGAAAAACAAATATCAATTTGGCATAAATCTGTAAGGGTCTTTCTAACAGGGATTAGCCCGATGGATGAAGAAGAAGTTAAAGAAAGAAAGCTAAAAAGTATTATAGAAAAAATAAAGAAAATCTACAAAAGAAAAGACGTTCAAACATATCTTATTCTTGCAGTTCAAACACTATTGGGTGAATAAATTGGAAAAAGACACTCAAATTTATACATCAAGCGTTTTTCTGATGGGCTTAGGTGAATGTGGAGGAAACCTGGTCGGAGAATATATAAATAAAGAAAAAGAAGAAGGAGGACTCGAAAGGGTCACAGGGTATTTAATTCTGAACACAAATCGTTATGATCTTGTTAAAGTAAGAGAGAAATACAAAGTACCCCCAGAAAATATCCTGATGTTTGGAGATACGCCAATGGGTGTTGGCGGACGTTTCATGGAGGCGTATAATCTCGTTGAAGTATGGTGGGACGCCATAGCAGAACAAATAAGAAATCTTGGTGGAGATGCTGCTAGTACCTTTATTATATTGACTTCAACAGGTGGCGGTACTGGTTGTGGCGCTACTCCGGCCTTAATACGGAAAATTAGAGAAACCTTTGGCAGTAGTGGTAGGGTTTATGTGTACGTATTAGGGGTCCTTCCGTTTGAAGATCAGACAAGCGAAGCCCTTAATACGATTTGGCTCCTTCATAGATTACTTCAAGAACCCGAAAAGGGAGAGTCCGCAGACCTAGCTATACTCTTATCCAATAGAACTATGCTTAGACGGAGATTACAATATGAAAGAACGATGGTAATGGATATTCTTAGCAGTCGCCTTGGAATAGATATTACAGATGTAAATCAATTAAGTACGCTTGTTACGGCTTCTGAACTGCCATTTAGCTCAAAGGTATTAGAACAGACATTCGTTGACATTGTTAACCCGCTAATTGTTCAAACCCTCATAAAACTGTTACAACTTTCCACATTTACACCCGGAAAAAATATTTTCCCAGTTACGGACATGGCTGATATAGCAAACAAGTTAGATACAATATCTATTCCAGCTATCTTTACTGAAATTCCATATCAAGCAGTAGTAGATGAACAAGGTAAAATAGATATGGATGGGCTTGCAATGTTTCTCCAAGAAGTTGTTAATGTCGCCATTAAATATTACAGTCTTGTAGACATTCAGGAAGATCCTAAAGCGTCAAGTGTATTATATCTCTTAAGTGGACCAAAAGGCATTGTTGACGTACATCTTGACAGACCGATAAAGGAGGCACTTAATAATTATATTGCAGAGGGGGCTGCAGTTACTCCAACGTTTATACAATATGATTCATGGGAAGTTCCAATGGATCTTTTAATACTTCTCGGCCTTCCCAAACTGCAGGAAATTCGAGACCTTGTAGATGAAGCTGAAAAATTAATAAAGCTTCACAGCGGCAGTAAAATCAAAGAAAGATGGTTCTTGAAAAGTAAAGGCGTTTCAAAAGAAGTGCTTGTCGAAGCTTTAAACGAAATAAAGGACCTGTTTGACATTGGAGGAAATTCAAGTGAATAACAGTGCAAAAGAAGAACTGTTGGAAAATGTGGAAGAGGATCTTAAAGAGCTTAGAGAAGAAGCGAAAATTATAGTGGAACTCCAAAAACTTTTCTTACAGATCTTAAGACAGTTAACCCTATCGCATCAGATTAATATAAATGAAAATTTAATCAAAAATTTAGAGAACTTCCTGAAAGACAAGGAAGAAATTAATGAAGAATTATTTAGACCGGTTTTTCAAGAACTAAAAAAACTCCTAGATGATATCTGTGCATTAAGGGATTCAAAGCAAAAAGAGATGGCAATAGAGAAAGAATTCGACAAATGGAGAATAGTATCATCCACAAAAAAACTAATCGAAAAATTTTCACCGTCATATGACGTTTCAATTCCTACTTTCTTCTTCGAAGCTATCAAAGCTGTTCATCGACATGAAATACCTGAAGAATTAAGAGAAAAAATAGTTAAAAAATTGTCACTTGAAATTAGAAGTTTAATCCAAGAAATGTTTATAAAAGACCCATATATGGGCCTTCTTAAAAAAGTAAAGGATAAACCTGTTAAACTCGAAGAAAAAGAACTTAAAGCCATTAACAACATAGTTAGAGAAAGAATCGACTCTCTCATATACTCACTAAAAAATGTTGATAGAAACTGGAAGGACTCAATTTTATCTGCTCAATTTTCTCTCGAAGCCTTTAATTGGGGGTCTGCGAAAACTGAAAAAAGATTTCTACAATTATTTTACCAAAAAGCAAAAAGACTTGTAGAAAGCATTAATGATGAAACAAAGCTTGAAAACAAAATACTGAATGCTGAAACAGCAACATTGATTTGCGAACTAACAAATCAACTTCTAAAAGTACCAAAACTCCGAATGAAAATAGAGGAGATGAAAAGCAAAATATGAAAATTTAATTAGTCACATTAACTACTACTATATATGACCCTTCGAGGGGAGATGATTTATCCATGAAATTACCAGATTTCATTAAATTATGTAATTCTCTAGGGCTTGAATTATCTGAAGAAAGTTTGAGATTAATAAAGGAGCTTGAAAAAGCAAAATATAAAACAAAGGTTCCGATCATGTTGTATTCCAAGCCAAAAACTATGAAAAGTGGTGGACGTTGGAGACTTCTTCTTAAAGCTCAAGTAGCTAATGTGACATTCTCAGTTTTGCAACCTGAAATTATAGTCGAGGTAGATGGCTCTCCAGTTAAGACTAGAAAAATAGCGATAGAAGATTTAAGGAGAGAAGTTAGGAAAGAGTTTGAAAAATGGAAACAATTTATGAATTCAACACAATCTTAACGCTTTATGTTTGTTTTTCTATTTCTGAAATCTTCTGAAAGAGCAGATATGGTTTTTTGATTAAATGACCTGACGGTATCACTAATTCTTTTGCAGTTTCCCAGTTGCCTCGGTCATGCACAGAACCTTTGAGGTTTAGCATCTCCCAAATCTTTTCTGAGGCAAATGGTATAAATGGTTCCATTAATATGGCTAAACTGCGTGTTAATTGGCAGCACAGATACAACGTGGTTTCTGCATCTTCTTTATCGCTTTTTATTTTATGCCAAGGTGCTTTATCATTGAGATATTTATTTCCCCTTCTTGCTAATTTCATAACTTCGCTAAGAGCATCTTTAAACTTAAATCTCTCCAAAAAACCAGCAGCAACATCTGGCGTTTCTTGAATACTCGCTACGACCTCTTTATCAACTTCAGTAAATTCGTGTCTTTCAGGAACTTTTCCATCAAATCGCTTGTAAATAAACGTAAGAGTTCTATGTACGAAATTACCTAAAATATCAACTAATTCGTTGTTAATTTTTGCTTGGAAATCTTCCCATGTAAAGCTGGAGTCCTTGGTTTCAGGTCTTATAGATATTAAATAATATCTCCAGTAATCAGCTGGGTATTTTTCTAAAGCTTCGTCAGCCCAAACTCCCCAACGCTTACTCTTTGAAAATGGTTTTCCAGCAAAGAGTAGGAATTCTGTAGATGCGACATTCCAAGGCAGATTATACTTCTCTCCGCTTGCCATTAGTAGCGCAGGTAAAATCAGTACATGAAACGGTATGTTATCTTTTGCTATAAAATACACACTTTTGGTCTGTGGGTCGAACCAGTACTTTTTCCACTCATCAGGTTTTCCTATGTTTTTTGCCCATTCAATTGTTGCAGAGACATATCCTAAGACAGCTTCCATCCAGACATAAATTGTCTTTTTCTCAGCGCCTGGAAATGGCGCAGGTATTCCCCATTCGTTATCCCTTGTGAGCGATCTTGGTCTTAAACCTTCTTTCAATAGGTTTAAGCTGAAATTTCTAGCATTTTCTGGCAACTGTTTATTGCCTTCTACGTACCTCTTTAAATCTTCTTCAAATTTTGGTAGGTCGAAAAACCAGTGAGTTGTCTTTTTAATCTCTGGAGCGGAGCCACATATTGCGCATCTGGGTGACTTCAATTCTATTGGATCTAAGAGTCTTCCACAATTTTCACATTGGTCTCCTCTAGCATTTTCGTAGCCACAGTATGGACATGTACCCTCGACAAATCTATCAGGTAGAAATCTTCCACATTTGGGGCAATAAAGCATTTCTATTTCTTCGGAAAAGATATGTCCATTTTCGTAGACTTTCATATAAAACTTCTGGACAAATTCTCTATGTGTTGGGCTCTCAGTTCGAGTATAATTGTCGAAAGTTATCCCCCAGTCATCAAAAATTTTTTTCACCTTTTGATGCATTTCATCTGTAAGTTTACGCGGTGGAATACCTCTTCTTATTGCTTCAACTTCAATTGGGGTACCGTGCTCATCAGATCCGGAAACAAAAACTACTTCATCTCCCCTAAGTCTAAGATACCTAGCAAAAACATCAGCTGATAACACTGAACCTATCATGGTTCCTAGATGAGGTACATAATTTATATATGGCCAAGCCGAGCACACGAGCCATCTACGCATTTTTATCACCTCCAAGCGATGTAAAAATTCAAAAGTATTTGACTGTTTACTTCTTTAACTTCAGTAATCTCCTCACATCTTCTATCTCTCTATCTGAAACTTTCCGAAATACAGGGTCTGGCTTTTTGATCAAGTGATTAGGTGAGATATCAGCCTTTTTTAAGTAATCCCAATAACGCCCCTCTATATTCAAATAATTTAAGATTTTTTTAGCTGATTCAGGTATGAACGGAATTAATAGTATTGCTATGACTTTTACTAATTGAATAGCTACATATAATGTAGTTTTAGCATCTTCTTCGTTAATTTTAATGGCTTTCCATGGCTCTTTAAGATTTAAATATTTATTTCCCTCTCTGGCCAAGTTTATGATGGCCTCAAGAGCCAGCTTTAATCTATAGGTCTCCATGAGTTTCTCAATTCTTTCAACCTCTCTTTTAATGTGATTTATAAGCCTTTTTTCTTCTTCGTTGTATTCAGAAGGTTCTGGAACCTTACCTTGGAAGTATCGGTAAATAAGTGTTAAAACTCGGTGTATAAAGTTTCCAATGGTTCCAACAAGATCATTATTAATCTTTTCTTTAAATTCACTCCAACTCCAATCGGTATCAGCCAAAGAAAGTGGTGAGGCGAGTGTTAGGTAGAATCTCGCGTAGTCAGCAGGGAAATACTTAAGAAAGTCCTCGACCGATATGTACCATTGTCTGCTTTTTGAAAACTTCCTTTTTTCTAACGTTAAGAATCCTCGGGTAGGTATGGCTGAAGGAAGATTAAAACCTAGATTTGTGCCTTTAAGCATCGCAGGCCAAAACAAATAATGGTGATAAATTATGTCTTTCCCAATGTGATGAATAATTTTGGTTTCTGAGTCCTTCCACCATTTTTCCCAGTCGTCACCGTGGTCCTTACACCATTTTACGGTGGAAGCTATATATCCAATAGGTGCGTCAAACCAAACGTAAACCCTCTTTCCTTCAGCATCTTCATAGGGAAGTTCAAAACCCCAGTAGTCTTTTTCTCTTGTTATATCCCAATCTTTTAACCCTTCTTCTATCCATTTAAGCACATAATTTACAACCTGAGGCTGTAGTTCCTTATTATTTTTTAACCACTCTTCGAGGAAGTTTGAGAAAGCTGAAAGCTTAAATATAAAGTGCAGGCTTTTTTTGAGAATAGGTGTAGAACCGCATATTGCACATTTTGGCTCTAGTATCTCTCCGACTTCAAATGTTGTACCACATTTTTCACAGTAATCGCTATATTGGTCTTCTGCTCCACACTTCGGACAAGTACCCTTAACATAGCGATCTGGTAGATACCGTTGACAAGCAGGGCAGTAATATAATTCCACAGTTTTTTCGTAGATATAATCGTTTTCTCTTAAGGATTTTAGAAACATTTGCGTCAATTCTTTATTTTCAGGACTATGCGTCCGGTAAAATATATCAAACTCTATGTTTAGAGACTTAAAGATCTTTTCACCAAGTTCATGATATTTTTTAACAAACTCTTCGACGTCTTCCCCAGCTTCTTCAGCTGCAAGCTGAATTGGTGTACCGTGCTCATCGGTGGCACAAACGTAGAGAGTTTTAACACCTTTTAATTTGTAAAAACGAGCAAGAATATCAGCAGGTAAATAAGTACTTTTCATATGACCTAGGTGAGGGGTTCCATTGGCATAGGGTAAAGCTGCTGTTATTAACACCCTTTTGAACACTATCCCTCCAAAACATAAATTCAGTAGTAAAACTTGAAAAACTCTTAAAAATTTAACTCTTGTGCATATGAAGATCAAAGAACCATATCCAACAGAGATTCAAGAATGAAATCTGGTTTAATTTCACTCTTTTTGACTTCTTCCAAAGTAGTAGCACCAGTAAGAACAATAAGAGACTTGCATCTAGCTCTTTTAGCAGCAATGATATCTGTCTCTATTCTGTCTCCAACAACCAGCGTATTCTCAGGATCTGTACCTAAAATTTTTAAAGCAAAATTCATAATTTCAACATTGGGTTTTCCTATAACTATTTCAGGCTTTACACCAGTAGAAACCTTTAGAAATGAGACAATAGCACCTGCACCAGGTAGTAAGCCTTTTTCAGTTGGTATATTTGGGTCGGCATTAGTCGCAATGAATTTTGCACCATTAAGAATAGCATACGCTCCTGCGGCTAGCTTTTCGTACGTTAATTTTCTGTCAAGCCCGACAACGACAACATTTATCTTACAATGCCAGACTTCCCTTTCAGATAGTATAGTAAATCCGAAATTCTTCATTTCCTCTATAAGACCACTTTCACCTATAATGTAAAGTCTAAGATTTCTTCCATATTTTTCCCTAAGATATTGCGCGGTTACATAACCACTTGTTACAATTTCATCTATCTTAGCATCTATGCCAAACAGTTTCAATCTTTTAGCGTATTCTTCTCTTGTTTTAGTAGAATTATTAGTAAGGAAAACAATTCTTTTGTTCTCTTTTCTAAGATACCTTATAACACTGTCTACTCCTTCAATTTTATTTTCCCCTCTCCAAATTACGCCGTCGCAATCAAAAATGAAACCTTTAAACTTTTGGAATTCCTTCTTAAGTTTCACTTTCTGCCACCTTTGAAAGCTAAGTTTCTCATTCTATACCGTAAACTTTACAAATTGGAGTAAAGTAGAGTTAACCGTAATTAAACAGTTGATGAAGTCTTCTTAACGTTTATGTTTGTAAGAATTTCGTTAATGTCTCTAATATGAGTTCAGAAAAGGTGAATTTGTATGACTGTTCTCATGGACATGGATCCAGAGTATGCAAGAAGAAAATTGAAAAGAATAGTTGAGAGACTCAAAAAAATTAAGGGTAGACATTCCTCTTTAACAACTGTCTATATACCTCCAGAC
This sequence comes from Candidatus Odinarchaeota archaeon, assembly GCA_021158895.1. Lineage (GTDB taxonomy): Archaea > Asgardarchaeota > Baldrarchaeia > Baldrarchaeales > DXJG01 > DXJG01. The sequence continues at coordinate 10,239 of JAGGSW010000041.1, forward strand.
AAAAGTTTAGTCGATGTAATAAATTTTCTAAGACAGGAATACATGACCGCTAGCAACATCAAAGACAAAACGAACAGAAAAATGGTTCAAGATAACATACTAACCATGATAAATGATATTCAAAGACTTAAAGAACTACCCGAAAATGGAATTGCTCTTTTCTACGGATATTACGAAACATCTCCTGGGAAATTTGAACAGGTTAAAGAAATGATAGTTCCACCATTCCCGATCAAGAATTTTATCTATATTTGCGGGAAAGAGTTTGACGTTAAACCACTTGAAGAAATGACTATTCCAAAAAATGTTATTGTCGTTGTCCTATTAGAGGCAGGTAATTATGCTATAGGAATTATTAGAGGCAAAGACATAGAGGTTCTGAAGGAAGGAGAATATTACGTTATTGGTAAAACAAGACGTGGCGGACAAAGCGCAAGACGATATGAGCGGATTAGAGAAGAGCAAATCCACAATTTCTACAAGCATTTGGCCAAAGAAATAAATGAACTTCTTCTACCTCAGCTAGAAAATATCGATGCTATAGTATTTGGCGGAAACACGATCAGAGTACAGGAGTTTTTAGAGGAAAACCTACTCGACTACCGGTTAAGAGATAAAGTCGTATCAAAAATAATTAGTGTGCCTATAATCGACGGCGATGGGATATTCCTAGCCGCTAAAGAGGTAGCAGAAATAGTGAAAGAATCCGAAATATATAGAGAAAGGAGACTTTGGGAAGAGTTTAAAACCAGACTTATGAAAGGAGATTCCCTCCTAACCTACGGTAAAAATGAAGTTATGGAATACCTCAAGCAGGGCAGAGTAGAAGTCCTTCTTATTTCCGAAGCTCTAGAAGACCTCTTAGATGAAGTCATAGATACAGCTGAAAAATACGGAACACGGGTTGAAATCTTTGGAAAAAACACTGAATCCGGAAAAGAACTCCTAAGTTTCGGAGGCATAGCCGCCATATTAAGATGGTAAACTATCCCGTTAATTTTCTGAAAACTATCATTAAGATATCCCCATCCAACCAAATTCTCAATTCATATCTACCTGGTAGAGTTGGTGAGGTAACATTTACTTGGAAAGAAAAACTTTTTTCATAGGTTTTCGAAGTCCCATTGACATTATATTTAATATAGAGAGTATCACCCTCACTCCATATTTCAAAGCCCTCAGGAACGGTTACATTTGAGTGATAAGTTTTTAACGTAACCAACGCATAGTTAATCCCTTTCTCGATTTCATGAATTAAAGTCTCTCCGTCGCTTGATTGTAAAGTTATGTTAATAATGTTTAGAGTCACATTTAACAGCGGTACACATAAAAACACAACGAAAGACAAACTAATAGCCATTATCAACATTTTCTCTACCGAAACATTCACCTAAATCTCACCTCCATTCCACATATAAAGTTCTAAGCAAAATACTTAAAGCCCACAATCATCAACACAACTACCCCTACCACAAATAGAAAACCTACAGAAATATACACATCAAGACAAAAAATGTGTGGCAGTGATTGTAAAATGAAAATAGGAATGTTAGGAAAACCGAAAAAGGCAATAATTAACGCAGTTTCATCCGAAGGGGAAACTCCTCTAAACGCCTTTGACAACTGCTTACTAAAACTGGGAATAGGCGACGTATCCCTAGTTAAACTTACAAGCATTCTACCAGAAGACATAGAATTCATTGATAAAACACCACAACTATGTCCAGGTTCAAATGTACCAGCTATATACACGTATATAACATCAGAGAAGACGGGGCAGAAAATAGCAGCTGCCATAGTAGCAGCAAAAACAAAAAACGGGCCAGTTCTTGTTGCAGAATATTCCAACACCGATATCTCGGCAAGCGAAGCCAAAAAAGAAGCAATAAAAAGAGTTGTAGAAATGGCAAAAAATAGAAAAAGAGAAATAGAAGGTGAAATAATCGTAAAATCAACTGAACACATCGTTAAAAAATGTGGATGCGCATTAGCAATCATTGTGGAAGTTAAATAACAAAACCTAATTTTAAATTTCTTTTATACATAATTAATTTTGAGGAACTAAAGAATGGAAATTCTAGAAAACATTGAAATAGTTGACGGATATCCTGCACTGTATCTTAAAAAATTAGAGACGCTTATAATAGCGGACTTACATTTGGGCCTAGAATGGGCAATGACACAGGAAGGAATATTCATACCAACAACACAATACCAAGAGATATTTAAAGACCTACAATATCTACTGGCTGAAAAGCAGCCAAGATTATTGATTATTAACGGAGACCTTAAACACGAATTTAGTAGAGCGACAAGTCAAGAGTGGAGAGAAGTAATAGACCTCTTAGCATACTTAGACAAAAACGTAGAAAAAACAATTGTAATAAGAGGTAACCACGACAACTTCATAAGAGGATTCTTCAAACGTTACAATAACATCGACTTCATAGAACCCTATCTACAATTAGAAAACTATCTTTTAACACACGGCCATAAAGAAATAGAAAAAGAAGTCCTAGAAAACAAAAAACATGATGTGATAATTGTTGCACATGAACATCCAGCAATACTCCTAGTTGACGATCTAGGAGCAAAAATAAAAACAAGAGCATTTCTGCACGGGAAAACGAAACAGGGAAAAGAAATAATAGTATTACCAGCATTCTCACCACTAGCAACAGGAATAGAGATAAACCTAGTGCCACAAGAAGAACTACTATCACCAATCCTAAAAGAACACGTAAACATCATGCAACTAGAAGTATACGCCATAGACAAGAAAACAGGAACACTAAAATTCCCAAAACTAGCACTCTGGCACGGTCTAACACGCCTTTAAACAAAAACTTCAAACCAAGTATAACTCCTTGTAAAACATTAACCCAAAAGAGGAGACAGCAAATGCCCATCAAATATGCCCAAAAACCCTGGGGCGATGAAAAAATACTAAAAACACTAAAACCCTACGTAGCAAAATGGTTCAAACAAACATTCGAAACATTCACCCCACCACAAAAATACGCAATCCCATTAATCCAGAAAGGAGAAAACACACTCGTATTCTCGCCAACTGGTAGTGGAAAATGCATAACTCCAGACCAAAAAGTCTTAATAAAAATAGACGGACTTGTACAACTATTGAAAGGAGAGAAACTTATACAAATAGCTAAAACTCATGGAAAGGTCTTACTAAAAACGAATAGCGGGGTTCTATACGAAGTCCCTAATCTTAAAGTATTTTCATTGAAAGAAAACAAAATAGTTGAGTCCCCAGCCTATATATACATTGAAGACTATAGAGGTGAAATTATTGAGATAGAAACAGTGGCTGGAAGAAAGATAAAAATCACACCAAATCATCCTCTACTAAAAGAGGATATCAATGGAACTTGGAAATGGGTGCCCGCTGAAAAACTGAAAGTCGGAGATAGAATAGCTGTAGCTAGGGAAATAAACTACCAATCTTCCGTTAATAAACTTAAACTTGAAGAATCATTAAAAGTTTTGAAAAAGAAGTTCAAAGAAGTTCTGACATACAAAGATTACCTCAATTTAAAGAGAAGGATAAATGTTGTCGGTTTTGAAAAGCTAAGTTTAGAAGAATTGAATCAAGTTAGAATTTTCTGCAAGCTAAAGTACGCTAAAATAGCTAAAGAAACAGGTATTGGACTAACTACAGTGTGGAACTTTTTTAGAGGGAAAACTAGTTATAAAAGAGACGTGATTTTAAAAAACCTAAAAGAGAATTTCCCTAACTCTGTGGAAGAAAATAGAATCTTTGTTCTAGGAAGAAACGGCGATATAATAAGCTTCAAATATCCTAAAAAGATAGATGAAAAACTTGTCAAGTGGGTGGCCTTTGTCCTAAGCGAGGGCCATATTCAAGCAAGTTCTCGCGACAAGGATTTTATTGATTTCATGATAATTGCTCAAGCAAAAAACAAAAAACTACTAAGGGAGTTCCTATCCATCACTAGAGAACTTTTTGATATGGAGTTTAAGAAAAAAGATGAAGTAAACTGGGTTTTGAATTCCAGGGTATTTCTTGAATTCATTTCAGTATATCTAGATTTACAGCCGAATAGTCGAGAAAGAAGAAAAAGAATACCAGATTGGATATTGAGCCTTGATAAATCTTTAATGCGCATCTTCCTTAGATGGTTCTTCACTTTAGATGCAGACATAAGAGACCAAATAGTTCTATTTCAAGCAAGCGAAGACATCATCGACAAAATTGCATACATGTTACTTAGATTTGGAATTTTCCCTAGTTTAAATGTAAAATATAAATTTGCTTCAAATACTGCCGAGAAGAAAAAAAGAAAATACTATAGTGTTAGTATATTTGGCATAAGGAACCTAAGGAAATTCCATCAGGAAATTGGTTTAGAAAGAGAACTACCCGCTTCGTACATTAACCTATTAAAAGCTAAACCAAGCGGTGAACATATAGGAAAGTTCTATCTAAATTTCAAGGAAATATCAGAAATTAGAAAGATACTCGGGTGTTCTTGGCACGGCGAGTTCGAAAAGAGATATGGAAACATCTATGAAGTCGTGAGAAGAACAGGAATGATAACCTTAGCTGCAGCGCAAAAACTCCAGGGACTGTTAAAACAAGATCTTCAAAAATTAAGTTTTAACGGAAACGTAAAATTAATAGGGTCACTAAGGAGAATCCTAGAATCAGAGATCTTCTTCTTGAAAATAAAGAAAATTAATAAAATCTATTATGAAGGTAAACTGCTAGATTTCACGGTGCCAGGGCTAAGAAACTTTATTGGAGGCAAAGGCGCTGTAATACTCCATAATACTCTTGCAGCATTTTTATTTGGAATAAATTGGCTTTTTGAATTGGGAGAGAAGAAAAGGCTAAAAGATTCTGTGTATGTTGTTTATGTTTCACCTCTTCGAGCATTGGCAAATGATATCCGTAAAAATCTTCTTATTCCCTTGGAGGGGATTCGTAAAGTCGCAAAGGATATGGGTTTAGAACTACCTGAAATTAGAGCTTTTGTAAGAACTGGGGATACCCCTGCAAGTGAAAAGGCAAAAATGCTTAAGAAAGCACCTCACATATTAATAACAACCCCAGAAACCCTCTCAATAGTTTTATGTGCACCTAGATTTCGCGAAAAACTAAGGACGGTCAGATATGTTATTGTAGATGAAGTACATGAGCTATGTGACAATAAAAGAGGAGTACACCTTTCATTAAGCCTAGAAAGACTACAGGAAATAGCTGAACAAGAATTTATACGCATAGGATTAAGCGCAACCCAAGCACCCTTAGAAGAAATAGCAAAATGGCTAGTAGGATACAGAGACGATGGAAAACTAAGAGATGTAACCATAGTAAACATATACGAAACAAAAAAGCTAGACATGCGAGTAATATGCCCAGTAAGAGACCTAATACACACAGATTACACATACGTAAACACAAGAATGTATGAAATACTAAGAGACCTCGTAGAAAAACATAGAACAACCCTAATATTTACAAACACAAGAAGCGGAGCAGAAAGCGTAACATTTCATCTAAAACAAGTATTCGGAGAAGAATACATAGACCAAATAGCAACCCACCACGGAAGCCTATCAAGAACAACAAGACTAGAAGTGGAAGACCTACTAAAGCAAGGACGACTAAAAGCCGTAATCACGTCGACAAGCTTAGAGCTCGGGATAGATATCGGTTATATTGATCTTGTTGTGCAAATTGGTAGTCCTAAGAGTGTGGCTAAAGGTTTACAGAGAGTTGGAAGAGCAGGACACTTTTTGCACGAAGTTTCAAAGGGAAGACTAATTGTTTTTGATAGGGACGATTTAGTTGAATGCACAGTTCTTGTAAAAGCAGCATATGAAGGAAAAATAGACAGAGTACAAATACCCAAAAACTGCCTGGACGTACTTGCACAACACCTCGTGGGAATGTCAGTAAACCGAAAATGGAAAGTAGATGAAGCATACAAACTAGTAAAACGATCATACTGCTACCACAATCTACCCAAAAAAGACTTCTTAGAAGTTCTAAAATATCTAGGAGGATATTACGTACATCTGGAAGATAGAGGGGTATATAGAAAACTTTGGTACGACGAAGAGGAGAGAGTTTTTGGGAGGAAAAGAGCAGCAAGAATGATCTACTTTATGAATATTGGAACAATACCGGATGAAGCAGACTTCAGAGTAATACTAGAAGATCAAAGAACAGCAATCGGAATGATAAGTGAAAAATTTCTAGAAAGACTAATACCAGGAGACATATTCGTTTTAGGAGGAAAAACCTACCAATACCTAAGAACAAAAGGAAACAAGGTCATTGTTAGAAGCGCCTACGGAAGAAGGCCAACAGTTCCACAATGGGTAGGGGAAATGCTGCCAAGAAGCTTCGACCTCTCAATAGAAGTAGGAAAATTCAGAGAACTCATCACAAAAAAACTAAAACAGCTTCCAGTTGAAGAAGTGAAAGAATGGCTCAAAAAAGAGTACTACTTGGATGAAGCAGCAGCAAACAGCATTGTCCAATACTTCATAGAGCAACTAACATATGCTGGAAAAATAGCCTCACATAGAAAAATAATATTAGAAGAGTTTTTCGATGAAAGAGGTAGACAAAACATAGTTTTCCACGCACCCTTTGGAAGAAGAACTAACGATGCTCTCTCGAGAGCCTACGCTTACCAAGTATCAAAACTTGTAAACGCAAACGTAGGGACAACAATAACAGACGACGGTTTCATGCTAATTCTTCCATACGGAAAAGTAGTGGATATAAGAGAAATACCACCATTAGTAACTTCAAAAAACCTAATAGAGATATTAAAAAGGGCTATCAGAAACACGGAGCTATTCAGAAGAAGATTCCAACACGTAGCAACAAGAAGCTTCATGATACTTCGAAAATACAAAGGACACGAAATCTCACTATCAAAACAACAATTTAGAGCATCAAAAATCCTAGATCTTATTGCCGACTGGGAAGACTTCCCAATAGTAAAGGAAACCTATAGGGAAATATTAGAAGATGTCTTTGACGTAGAAAACGCTAAAAAAGTTTTGCAGTGGGTAAAAGAAGAAAAAACAACATTCGACTTCTTACCGGCAATGGAAATACCATCACCATTTGCCCATGGAACAATTCTAGTTGGAATAAGTGACATAGTAATGATGGAAGACCGACAAGCTCTACTTAAAGAACTACACCAAAAAATCTTAGAAAAAATACAAGAAGCATCACCAACCATAGTTATTGAAAGAAAGACTCCCGAAACACTACCAGAATCCATAGTCTTGGAGCTCCTAAAAGAAAGACGAACCCTAGTTATCAGAACAAAAGAAGATATAGTGAGGGTTTTACACCAAGTAGGAGCAATCAAATTCAACGAAATAAAAGAACCTAAATTTTTCAAATTAAAAGGGTTCAACGACTTAGAATCATCCAAGGAAGAAACATTGAATCAAATTAAAAAATGGATATGGGAACTTGAAGAAGAAGGAAAAATCATACAGGTACCCTGCTTAAAAGGAATGAAAACACACTACATAGCCATCGAAGACTACCCAATATACGCCACAGCCTACCAAGAACCTGTTAAAATAGGAAACTTGGAAAGAAAAATCTTAGACCACCTCAGAAGTTGCGGCGAGGCAACTATCAATCAAATAATAAAAACCCTTAAAATAAAAAGAAGAAAAGTAAACAGAGCGTTAAAAAATCTTGAAAAAGCTTACCTAGTACATAGAAAGAGACGAAAAACAAAAAAGAAATCCAAAACCTACCATACGGCGTGGTATATTGCGGAAGAAATAGTTCCAACAAAGATTTTACTAAAAACAGCGAAAATGAACAAAGCTGAGGCGCAAAAACAAATAATTTTGAAATTTCTTTATCTGAATGGACCTTCCACTCTTAAAGAAATAGCAAACTACACAGGATTTCCTCAAGATGAAACATCAAAAATATTATCCCTACTAGAGGCAGAGGGCGTAATCGAAAGAGGAAGATTCGTAGACTATAAACCAGCTCCGCAAATAATTATAAAAGAAGACCTAGAAGAACTAAGAAGAATGGCAGAGATAACTGTGAAAAAGGAAATAATACCAACAGAAAAACTAGAAGCATACTACAAGAAAATACAACATTTAACAGAAGATACAAAAGGATCTACAGAAAGCGACATACTAAAAATTTTGGAAGACTGCGGACCCATGTACACCCTTGTAAACCGAACACCCACACTACTCAACAGAGTGAAAATACCAAGAGAAGAAGTAGAGAAAATAATCAAAAAAACTTGGAAAGAGATAGAGGTCTTCTGGGTTACATTCCTATAATCCCAGAGCATATTCTCGATCCAAGACAAAGAATACCCACTATTCCATAAACTATACTCCAAAAAAATCAAACTCAACGATATAGACCAGAAAATACTAAATGAAATAAGGGAAAACGGTCCAATAGCAACCCACATACTTGCCCGCAAACTAAAAATAAAAACCACTCAACTAAGAACATCACTACAAAAACTAGAAAGAAACTACAAAATAATAAGAGCAGGTATTACGACCGATGAAAAGGGGAGACCAGCAATACTATGGGATACAACAGAAAAATTTGTACCGAAACATCTACTTAAATCAGCCGAAAAAATAAGCGCAGAAGAAGCCCTAAAGAAATTAATTGTAAAATTCCTAAAAATAAACGGACCATCAACAATAGATGAAATATGCGGATGGCTAGGCTTCCCAGAAGAAAAAATCAAACCTCTACTAGACAAACTAGAAAAAGAAACTCTTATAAAGCAGGGAATATTCACAACAACAAAAATAGCAACACAATGGATATTAACAGAAGACCTAAACCAACTACTCAAACAAAAGACCTAACAGCAGGTTCTTTTATTTTTTATCTCCATCAAAAACGATAGGCTAAAAAATATCTTGCTACTTTAGAAACAAGAATCCCCCAAATCATCGACAATCTATTGCAAATATAAATTCTAGTAGTTAGTCCCATGGTTTTTTATCTAATTCTAGCTTTTCCAATTGTTCTAAAACATATCTTCGAGTTTCATTTGGCTTAGAAAATTCTGCCACTATTTTTCCATTTCTAATAAGAGGCTTCAACATATTTTCCATTTTCCCACCGCATTTAGGACACGTCGGTGCAGGTTCACTTTCTAAGCGAACTACGTCCACAAGACAGCTGGGGCACCTATACACTTTCTTAACACCACTAAACTTACCTCTTTTAGCACAAGGAATCCACTTACCTTCATGGTGAATAGCGACAATATCCATAGCAAAATCAACAATTCTAGCATTAGCTATGGAAGAACCAACACCAAACCCAGAAACGCCAGCTTTAACAAGCTCAGGAATAGTATTCTCATCAATTCCACCGGAAACAAAAACTTTTCCATCATAGCCTCTAGCCTTAAGTTCCCAAATAACCTCACGAACAATATCCTCAAACTTTCCCCGCCTAGAACTTGGAGTATCAAGCCTAAAGCCCCAAATCCTATCGGAACTAACTTTTTCAACAGCCCTTATCGCTTCAGCAACCTCATCCAAATAAGTGTCGCAAAGAATTATTCGAGGCACTTCGCTAGGCATAATACGGTCAAAAGCTTTCCAAGCCTCAGCATGATCACCCTTCAAAACAGAATATATAATCATTAAACTATGAGGCATCGTACCAACAGGCTTCATACCCAGGAACTTTTCAGCACCCAACACACAAGACACAGCATCACACCCACCAATATAAGCGTAAAACGCGTTAAACGGAGAAATCGCAGGATGAGTTCTTCGCGCACCAAAAGAAACAACTAACACATCGTTTCCAGCAGCTTTCCTTATCCTAGCAGCTTTTGAAGCAATACCCGAACCAACACAAAGAAAACCGAGAAGAGGAGTTTCGTAAATGACAAACTTGCCATAAGGACCTCTAATAGTCATAACAGGTTCTCTAATACCATAATAATCAACCTTATAAATCACTGAGCCCTCTGGAAAAGCGTCAATATCAACGGGAACTCCCTCAAACAGCTTTGCAACATCTCTTAACCCCCCAAAAATACCCCAAGGATATCCACGTGGCAAACTACTAACTGTAATTTCAGCGTGAACCACTGTATCTGCAAGTTTTTCCTCCTCTAAAATCTTCAAAGTCCTATAAAAATATATATCAGTAGTTTTCCCCTCTTTAATATCTTCAGGCTTTGCGAGTATAAACAAATAACCGTTATCGTTCTGTTTCACGATAACCGCCTCCACATCACAATTAACTTATCATTGAGTTATTACAAATATCTTTTAAAATGATTTATTCAAAGTAAAAATGAAACCCTCAAGATAAAATGAGTTTTACGGGAGGAAAAAGATGAGCAAAGCCATCCTAGTAATAGATATGTTAAACGACTTTATAAAAGAAGGAGCACCATTAGAACTACCAGAAGGAAGAAAAATAATCCCAAACATAAAAAAACTATTAGAAGAAGCAAGGAAAAGAAAAATACCTATAATATACATCTGTGACGCTCACAGACCTGACGACACGGAGTTTAATCAATGGCCAAAACACTGCGTTGAAGGCACACCTGGAGCAGAAATAGTAGAAGAGCTAAAACCGGAACAAAAAGATATCATTATCAAAAAAAGAAGATACAGCGGCTTTTACTCAACAGATCTAGACCTTACACTCAGAGAATTAAAAATCGACACTCTAATACTTACAGGAGTCGCAACAAACATCTGCGTGCTACACACCGCAGCCGACGCCTATTTCAGAGGCTACAAAATAATAGTAGTGAAGGACTGTGTAGCAACGTTAAACGAGGAGGCCCAGAAAACAGGATTAGAACATATTAAGAATGTATTGGGAGGAGAAATAAAAACATTAAACGACATATTAAAAGAACTGTAATGAGGGAAAAAAATGAGTGATGAAGAAATATTAGAACTAATAGAAAAAATAAAAGATGAACTAGATGAACTAACATTAAGATATCCAGAAACGGAAGACGACATAAATGACATACTAATTCTAGTAGAAGAACTGGAAAGAAAAATCAAAGAAACCCTATAACAATAATCAAACTTCGGAGGACAGCCAATGTATGAAGAAATTGAACACATTTTTAGAGCATATGACATTAGAGGAATCTACAACCAAGATCTAACACCCGAAATTGTGGCACGAATAGGAACAGCCTTTGGAACACTTCTAGACGGAGAAGGAACAATATCAATAGGAAAAGATGTAAGAACAAGCAGCACAGCAATAGAAAATGCCCTAACTGCGGGAATAACGTCAACAGGAATCAACGTAGAACTCCTAGGAACACTGCCAATACAAGTAACAAACTGGGCGACATGGCAAGAAAACTACAAAGCAGGAATCGTAATAACGGCGAGTCACAACCCTCCAGAATACAATGGCGTTCGTTTCCGTCACAGCGATGGAACAGGATACATAGACATAGAAAACGAAAAAGTGAAAGAAATATTCTACAAAGGAGACTTCAAACTAGCAAAATGGAACAAAATAGGAAAAATACGTCAACTAGACACGAAAGAAATAATTCATAAGTACATAGACTTCGCTTTAAAACATGTGAAACCAGAAAGAAAAATGAAGGTTGTCTTGGATCTAGGAAACGGTGCAGCAAGCTATGTAGCACCAAAGCTTTTCAAAGAGGCTGGTTGCGAGGTAATAACTATAAATGAGAAGCCAGATGGAACGTTCCCAGGAAGATCACCAGACCCACTAGAAGATCCGCTAGAAGAACTTAAAAAAACTGTTGTCCGTGAAAAAGCGGAACTAGGAGTAGCTTTTGACGGAGACGGAGACAGAGCGATAATGGTAGACAATCTAGGAAAAAAAGTACAAACAGAAAAAGCAGGAATAATAATAGCAAAATACTTACTCCAACGGAAAAGAGGAAAAATAGTTGCAAACATATCATGCAGCATGATAATAGAAGAAGAACTAAGCAAAGTAGGCGGAGAAGTAGTTAGATGTAGAGTAGGAGACGTATTCGTATCAAGAACAGCAAAAGAAAACAAAGCAATATTTGGAGTAGAAATATCAGCCCACTACTTCCTACCAATCTTCGGATTCTACTTCGACGACGCAATACTAGCCTCCCTACTAATGACAGAAATACTATCAAAAACAGAAAGAAAGCTAAGTCAACTGCTGGATGAAATACCAACATACCCGTTAAAAAGAACAAACATACCCTGCCCAGACAAAATAAAATTCAAAATAACAGAACAACTAAAAGAAGAACACGAAGAAAAAGGATACAAAGTAGACACAACAGACGGAGTAAAAATACTACTTGAAGATGCATGGATACTAATAAGACCATCAAACACGGAACCAAAAATAAGAATGACAATAGAAGCGCGCACAACAAAAAAACTAAACGAACTATTCAAGCAATACACAGAAAAAATTAACGACTTAATACAACAATTTAGATAAACTTTAATTTAGATTTCTATAATGGTATGTTAGCAAACAATAATGGTGTGTCGCATGTATCATCACACTGTGCCGTCATCTATAACTAAAAAAGAATTAGCGAAACTAACACAAAAATTCGCTGGCAAGGAATACCATCAAATCTCCCTATTATGGGTTCCCTATCAAACATTAGAATGTACAATACAAACATTTGAAGGAACAATTGAAAATACAAAGACAGCCCTAAATATCATGTTTCCAGACGAGATATTTGATGAAAAGAGCATAATACTTCTATTTAGGCCAAATCTCCTAAAAATGAAAAAAGAAAAATACGAATTAATAAAATTAGAGGAACCGTTAAAGTATTTACCTGAAAGAAAGGCTGAAATCTGCGAAGTAAACTACAAACGGATAAGCAAAAAAATAGTGTCACTATCAAAAAGTGTATACGAAAACCTAAGAAACCTTGAGTCTATGGTAATAAAATACCCAAATATATCTAACACAATTTTAAGGTTATGGTTACCCTCTGCTGACGAATTTGACAGACTTTTTGTCGAAGGAAGTAGGAATGTTAAAAATAACATCGAAAAAGAGTTTGCAAATGCGATGGCGCTTAGTACAGTAATAAAAATGACTCTAAATGTGAAAAAATTCCCAGAAGAACTAGAGTTTCGGGAAAAGGAAATATTTTATCATCCGTATTTGATTATTTCAACAGAAAAAGCTTTCATTTTTGTGGATCTCATCAAAAGGGGTATGTTATCTAAAAGATTTACAGAAGATCCCATCTTAAACAGATTAGTAAAAGAAAATAAAAGGGCAAATGAAATCGTAAGAAGAGCGCTAAACCTATGAAGACTTCAATACCTGTGTGTAATCTTTTCCTTAATTTTCTTTATCTTTATAAAAACAAACACACCAAGCAAATGTATTGCTAATAATGTTGGCAAAACAAATTTTAAGGCAAATTTAAGCTCTTTATGGAAAGAATCTTCAACTCTGTATGCTCTTCTAATTAATTTCTCAGCTTCCATCAAGTATTTTACCGCCGCTGAAAAATCGCCCTCTTCTGCCTTATCTATAGCAACTTCATAATATCTTTCTGCTATTTGACATAATTTCCTTGCTTTAGGAGATATAAATTTAGCATTTTGTAAAAGTGTTTCAACAATCTTCTTTAAAGCAATGTATTTCTCAAAATTCGGGTCTATAACTTTACACGAGTAAATTCTAGAGACAGCAAGATTATCTGCGCTATCCATAATCTTCACGACAAAATCTATTGTAGTATTATGTGGAAACTTTGGTAACATGAAAAAGTAAACAAAACAATTATGGTCAAAAAAAGCAAGAGTCCCACTTTCATTATACCATATATTTCCAGATTCCCTGTAAGATAAGAACGCTTTAAGCAAAAACGGGTAATTATCGCTTACATTTACAAAGATCCTTACATTTGAGAAGGGAGTTAGATTCTCGGGAGAAGTAAAGACATTCAATATCTTAGGGGGGCTCAAATCTACCACAAGGACAAAATTAAATATCATGCTATTTCCACAACTATCTTCGGCTATTATCCTAATTAAGTGTGGGCTCTCATTTAAATCGAGAAATGTGTAATTATTTAACGCTCGATCTGTTAAAAGCCTATTATCAAGAAAAATAAGACATCTAAGATTCAGCTCACTGCTATTCCATTGTACGTAAACAGTCGAACTATTTGTCACATAAAAATTTTGATAAATGTTTTTACATGCAGTATGTATTTTCGAACGATTTGAGCTACTTTTGATGTAAAGCATGTTTATCAGAGGTGGAGAATAATCTATTTCATCGAAAGATAACGGGGTCTTCGTGAAGAAAGTTAAATTAAAAACCCTTTTAGATAGATTCGAATCTATCACAAGTAGTAAATTACTTACTGTAAAATTTTCATCGGAAAATGTTAAGTTGAACATTCCTCTTCCATTATTAATCCTTATGTTGAAAATAGTGTCTCCAGTAAGCTTATTAACCACATAGCTACTTACATTATCTAAAATCGTTTGATTAAGAAGGGCTAAAACAGTGTAGCTCCTTTTTACTATAGAGTTGCTCCAAAAAGTTTCATTCTGCTGTTTTAACACAGTAAAGTTACCATCTATAAACAAATCAGAGCCATAAATGTCTTCTAACCTGCCTATGGTGATGTTGCGAAAAATTAAAACTCCACGTGCGTAGAAGAGACTTACACTTCCAATATAGGTTGCGACCAAGTTAACAGTTGAATTACTGTAGTTTCCAGAGAAATTAAACATTCCAATATTGGAATTAATAACACTTACGTGGGATGGCCCAACAACAGTGATACCATTTAGTTCAGTTTGTGAAATAAAAATTCTTGAGCCAGAGGCACCAAAAACAATTATATTACCGATAAACGAATTCTTAATACAGAGACTAGAAGAATTATTTAAATAAATTATGCCTGCAAATGAATTACTTAGGAAGTAGATTGTAGAATTAAGAATCTGTAAACTGGAGTTTCCATGCATAGAAATAACAGCTGGAAGCCCGTAATTAAACTGTTGGAAGCCCATCTTTACACTACTTAAATTGAAATAAACGAAAAATAGCTTAACATTTATCAGTATAAGGCTAGAATTATCCCATAGCTCAATTGTACCTTTAAGAAAAAGAGTGGAGCTATTAATCAACAGTGTAGCATTACCGTTTAAAATTATATTTGATGTCTCATTCAAATAGATAGAAGTAACT